>JAUXWL010000358.1 GCA_030680155.1 Anaerolineales bacterium | reverse complement strand
CAGCCCCCAATCCCAGCGGCGGGCGGTGATGAACGCCAGCCAGGCATTGCCGAGACACCAGCCGCCGATGGTCATGGTCATGAAGGCGGTCACTTTCCACGCGAAGACAGGGGCAAGGGTTTCGGGAAAGATAAATAAAAGCAATCCTGTTACGGCGTATAAAGCGGCGCAGGCGTATGTGAGTATTCGGGAACCATTGGACAACATGATCTTTCTCTCCTATGTTTGTGCTGTCGAAATTATAATGCGGAGGCAAATCAAAAGAGCTGTTTTAGCAACGGCTCTTTTGATTTAATTTTCTTTTTCCGGGAAGAATATCTCTTCGATCTTCATCCCGAATAACTCCGCGACCTTGAATGCCAATGGCAGGCTGGGATCGTATTTTCCCGTCTCGATGGCGTTCACGGTCTGCCGCGAGACGTTCAATTTTTCTGCCAGATCCGCCTGCGACCAGTCCCGTTCGGCGCGCAGGACTTTGAGGCGGTTCTTCATTGATATTTCCTTGCGAAATATCCGAGGCTGATGCCCCAGAAGGCAACGAGCATGGGGAAGATCAGGAAGGTGGAAAATTTCGGGAAGCCCACGTTTTCGAGGAAGGCATAACTGAAGGTGATGAACCCCGTCAGCGCGGCGGAGAGGGCGGTGGCGTAGAGTTGGATGCGCTGTTGCAATTCGTCGCTATCCACCAGCAGGCGCATGATGACGATGATCACGAATGCCACTGGGATGGCTGGCAGAAGCGTAATAACAACCTGCCAGATTTTCGGAAGTTCGATGCGTTCCAGTATCGATATGCTGGCGATCAGGATGACGATATAGATCGACATGGAGACCAGCAATTCCCGCAGGTAGCGACGCATGATTTGTTTTTGGTTCATTTCTTCTCCTGTGTTATTCAGTTTCTTTGTTGTTTCTTGAGCATGACAGGCAGGGTGCCGATCCCATACGCCGCGCCAATTGCGATACCGACCGCCATATTGTCCAGCGCAACCCAAATGCCGCGCCAATTCCGATCCCTGCGATGAGAGGATAAATAATGATGTGAAGTTTCACTCACCTCCTTTGATGATTTATATGTAAAGTGTGCTTGACTTCTGTGAGTATAAAACACCCTTGACTAATTGTCAAGGGTGTTTGACATGCAACTGATTGTGTTTTCTATGAAATGTTGAAGCTCATCCGTTCCTTCACCGTATTCGGCAGCTTTGGCAGTTTACTGCGCTCCACCAAAAATGTCGAAACCTCCGTCAACTCCTTGAAGATGTAATGCTGGCGCAGCGCCCCTTCGAGGTATCCCGCTCCGCTTGTGCCGCC
>JAUXWL010000695.1 GCA_030680155.1 Anaerolineales bacterium | reverse complement strand
GATTTTATGGATGGCATGAAAGCCAAAGGACTCGATGACGCCGTGAAGCAAGTCATTGGGCGCGGTGTGCCGATGCTGGGAATCTGCGTCGGGATGCAAGCCTTGTTCGAGATCGGCGAAGAGATGGGCGAGCACGAGGGCTTGGGTCTGATGCGCGGCACGGTCGTGAAGTTTGCAGACACGCTATCCGTGAAGATTCCGCATACGGGGTGGAATCAACTCACAGTTAAGAAAGAGGCGGCGCTCTTCGATCAAATCCAAGATGGGGCGTATGTCTATTTCAACCACTCGTATTATTGTCAGGCGGGCGATCCATCCGACGTGATCGCGGAAGTGGATTATGGCATCCGTTATGCGTGCGCGGTGCGACGCGAGAATGTGTTTGGCGTGCAGTTTCACCCTGAGAAAAGTCAGGCGGTGGGGCTGCGCATTTTGAAAAATTTTGTGGAGGCGTGATGTTTACGATCTATCCCGCGATTGATTTGCGCGGCGGCAAAGTGGTGCGCTTGAAAGAGGGCGACCCCGCGCGGATGACTTCTTATAGTGACGACCCCGCTGAGACGGCGAAGCGCTGGATTGATGCGGGCGCCGCGTGGCTGCATGTGGTGAATTTGGATGGCGCGTTCGGTGAAAGTGATAACGTGAATCGTGCGGCGCTTAAGTCGATTTTGAAACTCGATGCGCGTGTGCAGTTCGGCGGCGGGATGCGCTCGCTCTCGTCGATTGAGGCGGCGTTGTCGTTGGGCGTGAGCCGTGTGGTGTTAGGGACGATTGCGATTGAAAGCCCCGACGTGGTGCTTGGTGCGTTGAGTCGTTTTGGCGCGGAACGCATTGCGGTTGGGATCGATGCGCGCGATGGTCTGGTGCGGACTCGCGGTTGGAAAGATAACAGCGGCATACCTGCGCTTGACCTCGCGCTTCAAATGACTTCGTTTGGGCTTGCTACCGTTATCTTTACCGATGTCAGCCGTGACGGTTTGGGCAGCGGGTTGAATATCCCTGCAACGCGAGAGTTATCCGAGAAAAGCGGACTCGATGTGATCGCTTCGGGCGGCGTGCATACGATTGAGGATGTGATTGCGGCGAAGGAAGCGGGGTTGGCGGGCTGTATCATCGGGCGAGCGTTGTATGATGGGACGGTTGAGTTGGATGAGGCGTTTGCCCTCATCCCTAACCCTTCTCCCGATGGA
>JAUXWL010000694.1 GCA_030680155.1 Anaerolineales bacterium | reverse complement strand
ATCCCTGCCTCAGTTCATGGAAGCCCTTTTGGCTGGTCCACTTGAGCGGACTTCCATGGTCTGAGACAGGATGCTACGCAATCCGCCGAAACCCGCGGTGACTTGCGTCCGCTGGGCGGATTCGCCGCTACGGCGTTCGAGGATTTGTGTCTGTGCGGGTGTAGGCAGCCAGGGTATCTTTGAGACGGATGAGGGGGCGTTCCAGCAGATGATAGCTGATGGAGGCGATGAGTATCGTCCCTGCCAGGGCGACCAGAGTGATCTGAGGGTAGGAAATCCCTTCCAGTCCCTGCACATCGCGGAGCCTCCCTGCAAACCAAATAACCGGGAAATGATACACATAAAGTCCATAGGAGATTTTTCCGAGATACTGCAATAACGGGAGGTCAAGGAATTTGACGAACAGCCCCTCGTTCACAATGCAATAGATCAAGATGGCGAACCAATAATTGATCAACGAATAGGCCCATAGGAACTGGTAGGCATTCGGCAAGGTAACGGGATACCCCAGCGAAGACAAAGCTCCCGCCTCGCCTGTAGCGAGATATTGCGAGGCAAATCCCGCCAGTGGGAGAAACCCTCCCAGAAAAACAAGCTGCCTTCTGGCATTCGGAATTGAAAAACGGGAAATATACGCGCCGAAAGCAAAGGCATCCACATGGGTGAACGGGAGCGGGTACAGAGCCAGAGCGACGGGTTCCCGCAGATAAGCCGATAAGCCTAGGTGGTACGCAAAATAGAAAGCCACCCGAAACAAGGGTCCAGCAATGATGCCTGCAAGGAACAGCTTTTTCAGGGATTTTTGAGGGGTTAGAAAGATCAGCAGGGGCCAAACCAGATAAAACTGCTCCTCCACCGAAAGGGACCACAGATGGTCGAGGAAGCGCGAAGGCTCAAAACCCCTGTATGCTGAAATAAAGTCATAAACGTACAAGAACGCGTAGACAGCCTGGTCTTGAATCACCTTCATCAGGCTCGTCCTGTATGAAATGGAGATCAACCAGGCGGCAAGTCCCAGCATCAGGAACAGGAAAAAATAATAAAGTGGAAAGATCCTCAGAAACCGCCTGACATAGAATTTATACAAATAAGAACCCAGCGGCAGGTTCTCCTTCATCCCCAAAAGGATGTTGGTAATCAAAAATCCCGAGAGGACAAAAAACATCTGCACGCCCATCCAGCCGAACTGAAGGTAATCTGTGTGCAAGCCAAACAGTATCAAAAATGCAGCGGCGCGTAACCCATCCAAGCCAGGTATCATGTAATAAAGCCTTTAGTGCTGGTGTAGTTGTTCCACGGATGCCAAACCCCTGCTAGTATACCCAGCGCGGTCACAAATTGCGCTTTTTCAGAAGGCGGAAAGTGCAATTTGTACCCTACGGGCATGATATGACCGTGGGCATTATATACATAAAAAAACAGGCGCAGCCAATGGGATGCGCCTGTTTCATT
>JAUXWL010000692.1 GCA_030680155.1 Anaerolineales bacterium | reverse complement strand
AACGCGCAGGGAAGGAATATAACCTTCCATGCCTTTTGCGGCTATATCATTTAAGAGCGCGTTTCTTAAGTCAGACCCTAAAGGTTTTTGCCGCAAAACAGAACCATAATTTGCAAAAAAGTTCTCACAAAACGGCGTTTTCGTTACTCAGGGAAACCTTTAGGGTCTTTGCCTACGAGTTAAGAAACAGTCTCTAATATTACAACGAGATTTCAGGGTACTACGAGACTTTAAGCCACGATTTTGACCCAAATTCGGGCTTAAAAAGGGGTCCGAAATCTCGTAGTACGGCAAAGTCTCGTTGTAATACTAAGGTGTAAAAGAAAAAATGAAAAGAACATCACTGATTGCATGGACCATCCTTCGCCTGCCGCTATTGGGGTTGATGTTGTATTTATTTCGCTTTCAGATCGCAGAGTTTATCGAGCGTTCAGTCGGATTGGATTCGGTAATGGATTTTGCAGTGTATTCCGCGAGTACACTTTCGACACGAATTTTCTTATATGCAGGCGGTGTGGCCATGTTGTGGCTGGGCGCATGGCTTGCTGGGAAACTGACAAAATCGGATGGCGCAAAGTACAGCCTGTCAATTGCGGCTGCATTCCTTGTCGTTTATATCTCTTTCTTATTGCTGTTCCTGGCTCCAAATGCGTTGACACGAACCGCTATCATTACAGTGATCTTTGCGGCAAATATACTGCCATACGAATGGCTCGCCAAACGCACATCTGCAAATAAATACCTGCATCCATTTTTTATTGCGGGTATCGGATTTGCGGAAGCGTTCGTTCCGCAGTCCTATTTTCTATGGCTGATAGATCAGCTTCGAAACGGAAAAAGTGCCAATGCCCTGCCGCCAAAATGGTCATGGCTGGCGGGCGTTATCATCGCACCCCTGTTTTGGATATTCCTGCTGACCCCATTCGATAATCAGCGCATTCTTACATTGGGTGAAAAATTACATGCCGATCCCGCAGTGGAAAAGTTTGCAGAAGGAAACTTCAACTGGGTGGAATTGAATGCTGCACGGCGCGAACTATACGCCGTTGGGCTGGGGCAAAACTTTGTACTCGCATTCGATGTGGATAACTTAAATATCCCGCCGCGTAAATCCCAAACCAATATCGGTAAGACTCAAAGTTTTGCATTCAACCCGGATTTACAGGAAATCTATGTTTACAAGAACGGCACACGTGAACTGCTTTACCTCGACACAGCAGACTTGAAGGCATTTCGTTCCGTGCCCGTGCCAGACCTGTCCGGGGGCGATGTGTGGATCAACTGGAATCGTCACACCGACGGCATCACCATCGCCTCTGAAGCGGATTTTGAAACGGGTGTCCCTTTCGTGATGTTCGACCGCCCGAGCGGAGAAATGACCGCATCCATTCCCATGCCGTTGGTGCCCACGAATGTCGCCTTTCACACAGGGAAGCCGATCCTGTATTTCAACTCCTTCAGGGATACCTATCTCGTCGCATGGGATATGGCGGAGAAAAAAATCATTCAACAAACAGAGACCAGTCCGAGAACGGACCGGCTTGCATATTCCCCCAATAACTCTGAGATTCTGGTCGCCTCCCCATTGGAAGGCGCGATCCTCCGTTATGATGCTGAGACTCTCGAATTCAAAGGGAAAATAAAGACAAGCCTGGGTGACCGCACATTGACCATTGATTCCAAAAGGAACTTAATGCTGGTCGGGAATTTCATCAATAACAGGGTGCAGGTCATAGACTTAACCACATACGAAGTGCTGGATAGTTTTTATCTAGGACCGTGGATACGCACCATCGCGCTGGATGTTGAGAATGGGATTGCTTATGTATCCACGATCCGCAATTTATTCAAGGTGACATACGCCCAACCGTAGAGTTTAATATCAAAAAGCGACAGTCTCATGGCTGTCGCTTTTTGATATGGTTCAATTCAATATGGAAACGGGTTACGAGCCAAACCTTTCCAGAATACGCAGAAATATTTCCCTGTCTTCGGGCATGATCTCCACAATCTCAAACCCAACACGAAACAAGTTCGGCTGAATGTCGTCCATTTTGCACCACTTTGAACGGGCAATAAACACAATATAGGGAACGTCACCCAACTCGGGGGTAAGTTCGAGACGCAGGTAATATTCCCTGCCAGTCGGAAGCGGACCGACTGTCTCCAGGCGAAGTCCAATTGCGCTGACCTCCACCATATGGCCGAGGATCTCCTGTGTATCATCATTCAGGACTCGCATATATAAGGAAAATTTTTTACGCGGAGCGGTGCGGCGTTCAGACATATTGACCTCTGCAATTGCAAATACCAACAGGAATATTGCCGATTATACACGCAATGATTGCTGTGGCTGTACCTCATCAAACAAGTCTCGTTTCCGCTTGAAGCCATCCTCCACAGGCGGATAAGCGCGCATGAAATCTTCGTGATCACCAAGCACCCTGGTGATGAAGCCCATCAACCCACGACGCATCCCGATACCACCCTGCGAGGCGTGCGCGGCGCTCGCCAGCCGCTTGGCTTCGTCTACTGTGCGGGTATTCACCCGCACATGCACAGGGAACTCCACCTCGGCGAGTTCCTTCAAATTGATATCGCCATTGCGTCCCCACTTGGTCGGGTCCTTGCCAAAGATCGGCATGAGCCGAGTCATTGTCCGTAGGAACCAGCGCGGAAAAACCTGAAAATAAAGCGCCTGCGGCTTGAAAGGGTCACCCGCTTCGGGGTAGAAAGAAGCGTTGTCCGCGTTTGCAAAAGCAAACACCGTCGCCTTGTGAATGTGAATATGATCGGGGTGTTTGTATCCGCCGATGGGATCAAACGTGATGACAACATCGGGTTTCAACGAACGGATATATTTCACGACCTTCCCCGCCACTTCCTCAACGGGATGGTTGATCTGCGCATCGGGATGGTTATTCGCGTCCATACCGGGCATACCCGAATCACGGTATCCCAAAAAGAAAACCTCTTTCAAGCCAAGGTGTTTTGCAGCGCGCATCAATTCATCGGTGCGCATCTCGGCAGTATCCTTGTAGCCTTTCAAAAACTCCTCGTCTGCCGACCCCTCTTCGCCGCGCGTCGCGCAGACGTAATAGGTTTCATAGCCGCGCAGGGCATACAGCGCCAGCGTCCCGCCCAAACCAAACGACTCATCATCGGGATGCGCCAGCACTGCCAAAATCTTCTTCGTCATATTCACCTCATCATTCAGGAACTTTTTATAAAACACTACGTCCATTCATGGACGCGGAAACAATTCACAAGTTTACCCCGTTATACCCAGCGCGGTCACAAATTGCGCTTTTTTGAAGCGGGAAAGCGCAATTTGTGACCGTGGGTATTATATGTTACAATCCCGCCCGTCGAAAAGGAGAACTGACATGGAGAAGACTTTCTAAACCGTACCGCTGGGTAACCCTGCTGTGAAGCCATACAGCCGAGGGCTTGCCCCTGGCTGTTTTTATTTAACGTTTAGGAGTCACCATGCTTAGTATTCATAACCTTTCAAAAAATTTCGGCGTCCAGCCCATTCTCAAAAATATCAACTTCAATATCAGTGCAGGCGAACGCATCGGTCTGATCGGTGCGAACGGCTCCGGCAAGACCACGCTCATGCGCATTCTTGCAAATCTCGAACATCCCGACTCTGGGAATGCCGCTTCGACGTACCCCAGTCTCAGAATTGGATATCTCGCCCAAGGCATGGAATTTGACCCCGAACAGACTCTTCACTCCGCGCTGGGGCTTGATCCTGATTCTCGAACCGACCCTGCACTGGAAGTGGAGTCACTCGCCCTAGCCTTATCCCAACATCCGAATGACGCCGAACTGCAAACACAAATTGAATGTTTTGCAACAGATGTGTGGATTGCAAAAGATGGGAAAATTCTCAAATGAACAAAAGTTTCACGCCTCACAGTGACATCAACCAAATCCTCAACCTCCTACTCACAAAAGCGCAGGGGGTTTTGCGGGAGCAATTCGCGGGCATGTATTTATATGGCTCGCTTGCAACAGGAGATTTTGATCTGCGCAACAGCGACGTTGACTTCGCAATCGTTACAAAAAACTTCCTGCCTGACAAAACAATCGCCGGTCTAGAATCCATGCACAAGGAGATTTGGGCTGCCCCACTTAAATGGGCGCAAAAACTGGAAGGCTCCTACCTCCCCAAAAGCCTAATTCGCCGCCACGACCCAAACGGACAGCCATGCCCCACCGTCAACGAAGGTAGTTTCTAT
>JAUXWL010000683.1 GCA_030680155.1 Anaerolineales bacterium | reverse complement strand
CGCCCAAAACCAGGGTAAAGAGGGTGATGCTTAGCCTGGCCTTGCGCCTGAATGTATTGCGCAGTGAAATGCGGATTGGGCGCGGAATCAACACCGAGTTCCTGCCAACCGAATCGTCCTTTGGACTGGCATTACCGCCGAGACCATAGTCGCTCAACGCCTCGCGGACAGTAACCTTCACGCTGTTGTAGATCGGGAATATGGCCGCCAGTAAAGGAACCACAACGGCGACCAGAATCTGCTGCACCAACGTTGACGTGTAGCCCTTGTAGGGAGCGGTGTAGAAATTCAACCATTGCGCCATACCGCCGCCAATATTGGACGCAGCTGCATTCGCAAGGGGAACGGCAATTAATAATGAACCAATCCCAAACGCAAGGATCAAGACCAGATACATGCCGAATATCTGCATGGTGCTGCCGCCGGTGGCTTTCATGATGCCGATCTGTCTGGTATGCTGAGTCATCAAGGCGGTGATGGTGTTGACGATCAAAAATCCGCTCAATAACACGGTGAGATAACCCAAAACGCCAAGCACAAAGAAAACGCCCTGGGTAATGCTGTACGCAAAATGATGCCCGGGTTGAAACACACTTACGAAATAAACAGTCGCGCCTGCGCGTTTCATACGGTCCGCCACGGCTTGCGCCACAGCAGTCACATGCTCCGCATCCGTCTGTTTTTCAGTGACGCTGATCGAAAGCATTTCATAGCTGGAAGTGTCACCGCCCAGCCATTCCAAAGTTTTAGGGGTCACATACGCATTGACCGTATTGGCAAGGTTATATGGAAAGCCCGTCACGGCATGGATGTAGCCTGTTACGGTGATCTCGCGTTTTTTGCCATTCGCCAATTCCAAGATCATCCGGTCGCCAGGCTTGTATCCAAGCGACAAGGCGCTGGCGTCCAGGATGGTTTCTTTTTCACCGTATTCTGGAATGCCAGTTTCACCAATCGCTGGTTTAAGCGTATTCAAGGTTAATTGGCTTGGGTGCTCCAGCGCCGTGAATCTAATATCCACGTACGTTCCATCGGGACGTATAATGCGCGCGCCGACGGATGAAAACCCCTCCGCCGTATCCACACCGGGCACTGTGCGCGCCATCTTCACCATGTCGTCGTTCAGTGGGTAGGCATACACCTCCGCCTCAGATGGGTTCGCAGAAAGATAATCGCTGTCCATGCTTTCATTCATATACAGGCCGAGGTTGCTGTTAAAGCCAACCGCAAATGCGCCGACAGCGATGGTGATGATGGTCAGAAACGTCCGCCCGCGGTTGCTCCAAAAATCAGCCCAGACTTTTTTCCAGCGGCTGCCGATCATGATGAGACTCCCCGCCACGATACATTTTCACCGATATGCTTGTTTGCCATCTGACGCAGCGCCTCATGCGTCGCTTCGGATTGCTCCAGTAATTCTGACAGTTGGTCATACCCGATGGCCAGCGCTTCAACAGGTCCCGCTTCCGATGCGCGGATGGAGGCGCGATGTTTCGTCTCGTGGAAAAATTCCAGTTCGCCGAAGCATTTTCCAGGTCCGAGTTGAAGCGCGATCACATCCGATTGATTCGGGCGCGGCAGGATCACTTCCACGGTCCCTTTGGATATGATGTAAAACGTATCCGCGTCGGTCCCTTCGGAAAGGATCATCGCCCCCGCTTCGTAGGTGTGCGTCTTCGCGGTTTTTGCCGCTTGCAGTAATTGACTTGGCGTCAGCGTCGGCATGACCTTCGCTACATACTCGTTGACAATTTCACCGTCTGCAATAAGCGCGGTGCGGTGCGTGCGTTTTGCAAGTCCGCTGTCATGTGTGACGATGATGATGGTCTTGCCCTTCGCAACGAGATCGTTGAAGAGCGTAAACACTGACTCGGCTGTTTTGGAATCGAGGTTGCCTGTCGGCTCATCCGCAATGACCACGGGCGGGTCGTTGGCCAGCGCGCGCGCAATCGCCACACGCTGCTGCTGTCCGCCTGAGAGCGCGGTGGGGAGTTTGTGTGCGTGGTCTGCAAGTTCAACCAGTTCCAGTAATTCCATTGCGCGCCCGTGACGCTCGTTGATTGGGTAGGTGCGGCAGAAATCCATCGGCAGCATGATATTTTCGATGACGGAGATCATCGGCAGCAGTTGAAAGAATTGGAAGACAATGCCGAGATTCTTTCCGCGCCAACGCGCCATTTGATTTTCGTTCAGCTTATGCACGCCTGTCCCGTTGACCCAAACCTCGCCCGTAGTGGGGCGGTCGATGCCTGTGACCATGTTGAGCAGGGTGGTTTTGCCGCTGCCCGATTTGCCGATAATGCTGACGAATTCGCCCGCGTTGATCTGCAAGTCCACGCCTTCCAGCGCATGATAATCGCCGACGGCGGTCTTGTAGTATTTGTTGACTTCGTGCAGATCGATGATGGGGCGGTTCTCAATCTGCTCATTCTCGATCTCGGTTTTTTGTTTGAAAAATGGAATAGCCATGTGTCAAATTCCTGTACCGCAACATTTGTGTTGCCTGCATTTGGGTGAAAAAGTACCGCTCGCAAGATACCCTTCATTAAAACTTAGGGCGGAAATCTTGCGGTACCGCAAGCCGTTGTTTTTATTCGAACGTAACCACGGCAGTCATGCCCCAGCGCATGGCGGCATCTTTGTCTGTTAGCAGGATGATGGCTTCGTATACAACGTCACCCTGGTTGATGGTGTAGTTATTGCCGATGGAAAGTACATTGCCTTTGAGTTCCACATCGGGAATGGCATCCAATCTAACGGTTACAGGCTGTCCCTCTTTTAATTTGACGACATCGATCTCGGTCATGTCCGTTGTGACAACAATCCAATTGGAGGTATCGGCTATCGTAACAGCGATTTCTCCGGCATTGATCGTGCCGCCAGTTTTTGCATTCAATTTGGCCACCACGCCATCGAACGGGGCAATGACTGAGAAGGCTGCCACCCCTGCCTTCGCCGCATTCAGCCGCGCTTCAAGGATGGGTAACTGGTCTGCATCGGGTCCCTCCTTCAAGCGGTCATAAGCGCGCTGCGCTTTTTCAAGTTCAGCTTTTTTCAGCGCCAGATTGTTCTCAGCCTCCACAATCCAATCCTGTGGGGCTGGTCCCTTAAAACTTTTTGTTTTAATTTCATATTGGTAACCATAAGGGGTATTGGTCAGAACTCTGCGGGATTGTGTTTGCGGGATCTTCTTGTCATTTTGCAAATATACAAGATACTGGTAGGCTTTTTCGCTTGCTTTCCGGGCTTCCTTCAGTTCAATGACCGCCTGGGCGAAGTCAGCGTCTCTTGAATTCAGCAGGTCGTCCCATGCCTTCTGTGCGCTGGCCAGTTCAACTTGCGCAGCGGCATAGTTTGTGTCCGATTCGCCGCCCAGACGGATGAGCGGGTCTCCTTTTTTCACCAACTGACCCTCTTTCACCAGCACCTCGCTGATTGCTCCGCTGGCATTGAAGGCGATCTCAGCATATTGAATGGGTTCAACCCGTCCTTCCGCTATGATGGTATTGTCTGCGATGACTGTTGGGATTTGAGTAGCTTGTGGCGTGGCAGTCGCTGTACCGCAAGCCGCAATGGTCAAGGCGAGAATGATTATTGCGAGTAATTTGATGTGTTTCATCCGAGGGTTCCTTTGTTGTGAATGGTAGTTTTCTCCTTGACCTACGAGCGAAATAGCAATCAGTCGCAAAAAAAAGTGGGGGAAAAACTTTACGCGTTGCGGACGTATATTTCAAACGAGTGTGTTTCACGTATGCCTCCCGAAGGACACACCGTACTTGCGTTCGGTGCAAGTGTTCGGGCGATGTGCGGCGCTGCGTCTTCGCGCAGTCCGCTACGCGCGGCAGTGCGGGCGTTTCAGTTGAAACGCACCCAAATCATATAACTTCTTCACAATTCATTCGCAATTTCACCACCTGAAAATTGATGGTCTCCATAAAATAGGTGACAGTCACCTCAAAGGTGACTGTCACTTAACTATTGGAGAAACCATGTCGAATACAAACCGTACGAAATTATTTTTGGATGCCGCTCTCTTTGCGGCATTTCTGGTCACCATGGACCCGCGTTTCAGCGGGCTTGCCGTTCATGAATGGTTGTCGCTTGCGGCGGCAGCCACGGTGATCGTACACCTCCTGCTAAGCTGGGAGTGGATCGTGAACGTGACCAAACGCTTGTTTATCAAGGCAGCGAACGGCGCGCGGGTCAATTATGTGCTCAATTGGCTGCTCTTCATTGACGGCATTCTCATCATGCTTTCGGGCATTATGATCTCAGAGTCTGCCATGCCTGCGTTGGGGATTGCCCTGCCAATGAATTTTGCCTGGCGCAGGCTGCATGATCTGTCTGCCAATCTCTCGCTCATCATTATGGGCTTGCACCTTGCCATGCATTGGAATTGGATCGTGACCACCTTCAAGCGTGTCTTCTTCGGCAGCGGCGCTCGGACGGTTGTATCCGCTGCAAAACAGGAGGCGCAATAATGAAAACCTTGTTCCGTATTCTGGTCATTCTGATCATTGCATCCATGATCGGCGGGTTGATGTATGCGGGTGTGAGCGCGGCCGGTGATGCGCCGTCGTTGGAGAATGAACGCCCCCGACTGCCCGAAGGTGAACAGTTCAGACCGGAGCGGGAAGGGCCCGCAGAACGCGATGGCATTGATCTGCCCGGCGGAATGGTCAAAGCGCTGGCGCTCATGTCGATTGCTGGCGGCATTTACTCTGCAACGGTGTGGGCGGGGAGGAAGGCAAAGCAAGTTCCTGTTCGCTGACCGCAGACTTCTGTACACAAAAAAGAGGACGCACTTGATACGTATCCTCTTTTTTGTTTCCTCTTTCATGCCATTGGCAGTTCAATCACCACCTTCAACCCCTGCCCTTTTTCGCTCTCCGCCCAGATTTTCCCGCCGTGCATTTCCACAATGGATTTGGCAATGGCGAGTCCCAAGCCTGAGCCGCCGTCGTCGCGCGCGCGGGACTCGTCCACGCGGTAGAAGCGGTCAAAGAGATGGGCGGCATCTGCGGATGTGACGCCTGCGCCGCTATCTTTAACGGATAGCTGGATTCTGTTTCCTGTGAGCTGAGTTTTCAATTCCACACGTCCGCCCGCGGGGGTGTGATGCAGGGCGTTGTCCAGGATGTTGGTGAGGACTTGCGCGAAGCGGTTCGGGTCGAGATTCGCCGTCAGCATAACGGGAGCAGGCGTCAGGTTAAGGGTGATGCGCTTTTGGTTGAAGAGGGAAAGGTAATGGGCGTGGATGTCGCTCATGAAGGCGTTGATGTTTATGGGTTGGAATTCCACAGAAAGTTCGCCTGCATCGGCCAGCGATAAGGTCCGCAAATCGTTGACGAGGTGTTCGAGGCGTTCGGCTTCTTCGCGGATGATCTCGAAATTTTCGCGCGTGGGCGCGAGCACACCATCGTGTACACCTTCGGCATGACCGAGGATCAGGCTGAGTGGGGTACGCAGTTCGTGCGCGATGTCGGCGGTCATTTGCTTGCGCAGGTTAAAGGAACGCGCAAGGTCGCTGCTCATTTTGTTGAAGGAATGGGCCAGTTCGCCGATCTCATCGCGCGAGCGGACGGGGACTTGCTGACCGAGGTTGCCGTCTGTCATGCTGTGTGTGGCTTTGGTCAATTCGCGGATGGGGCGGGTGATGGTGCTCGAAAGGAAGATGCCCGTGAGGAGTGCGAGGAAGATGGCGCCAACGGCGCTGAGAAAGATGGAAACATCCAGCCGCCGTAGAAATTCGCTTTCCATCGGGTTGTCGTTGGTGGGGGTTTCGACGAAGACTACGCCGACGGTTTCACCATCCACGATGATGGGCGCGCCGTATTGCAGGATTTCACTTCCAATTATTTCCCCACGTTGGCGGCTGGCGCCCGGCACGATGACGGCCCCCTTTGCGTCGGTGATGCAAAAGGACAGGCGGGGTATGGAGTTTGGGCGAAAGTTCTGCCTGCCAAAATGGCGGAATTCTTCCTCCACGCCGTCCCAGGTGCGGTTGCGTTTGTAGTATTTTGCCAGTTGTTCGGCAAGCTCGGTTTTGTAGCGGTCACGCAGGAAGTTATCAAACTCAAGGTTGGCGGCAACCCGCGTAGAGAGCACAACCAGTCCCGTGCTGAGCACGCTGACCAGTAAAAACGCGAGGATGAGTTTGGTGGTGAGTTTCATGTTGTTTTTTTAACTACGATGGCTGAGTAGCTACAAGGTTTGAATGCTTTAGGGTTCGTAAAAGTATAAATTCCCTTACCCGCCGCCGAACCGTGTCTTTGCGAGGGCGCTCTTGCTCTTCGCCCGAAGCAATCCCCTCGCTGATATGGAGATTGCTTCGCCGCCAAAAACCAAGAGCGGCGGCTCGCAACGACATGATGCAGGAAGTTATTTATTTACAGACCCTTCGGTCTGCCCTTGTGATACTTTATCTCCTGTGTGGATAATTGACTTTACGCTCTCCGCAAACGATACCCAACGCCATACACAGTTTCGATGTACTGTGGGTTGCGCGGGTCTTCTTCGATCTTGGCGCGCAGGTTCTTGACGTGCGTATCAATCGTGCGTTCATAGCCTTCGTAACGTACACCTTGAATTACATCCAACAGGTCAAGGCGGGAGAACACCCGCCCAGGCGTGGACATCAATGCCGCGAGCAGGTCAAATTCAGAGGGGGTCAGGTCTACGGCACGGTTACCAGAAAGCACTTCGCGGGTGTCGCGGTCGAGGGAAATATCCAACACTTTTAGAGCTTGTGCTTTTGTGCCATTCTTGCCCGTGCGCCGCAGGATGTTCCGTACCCGCGCCATCAACTCGCGCGGCTTGAACGGTTTGGTCACATAATCGTCTGCGCCGAGTTCCAGCCCGATCACCTTGTCGTCATCTGCCACTTTGGCGGTTAACATGATGATGGGTGTATCTTTTGCCGCGCGGTGTGCGCGCATGAATTCGTAGCCGTTCATTTCAGGCATCATAATATCGAGGATGACCAGATCCGGCGCTTCACTATCTGCGGCTTCAAGCGCCTCGCGTCCGTTATACGCCGTAACGACGCGATAGCCCTCCTGCGTCAGATAACTTTGCAGGAGCGAGACCATGCGTTTTTCATCGTCCACGATCAGGATGGTTTGGGTCATGTTTCGGATTATCCCATAGTTGTGTGAAGGAATTGTGTGGATGAAGAACACCCGCCTCTTAACGAAGCGGGTGTCTGGTTCTACTCTATCGGCTTGGTATTACGCTGCTTCGTTTTTCTCATCCCCATCCGCGCTGGGCGGTGTGACTGGGGCAGGCGGAGTCGCCTTCACCAAACGCCAGCCGTTGTTCCTGACGAGGGTGTATCCCAGCCAGATCAAGCCGCCGAGGACTACAAAGCGCAGCAATCCGAGGATGGGTACAAAGAATGGAAAGCCGCCTCGTCCGCCGCTGCGCTTGCCCTCGAAGCGGTCAAAGTTGTGAAACCTGCCGCCTTCGCCGTCGAACCCGCGGGTGTGCAAGCGGGGGAACAACTGACTGAGATCGCCATCCTGTGCGGCGATTGCGCCCTGTGCGTAGCCCATGCGGTAGGTGGTGAAGCCTGCGCCTGCGATCAAGACCAATACCAAAAGAATACCGAGCGTCCACCAGATCCATTTTGTGTTTTTCATGTTTACCTCCATTTGTAAACTTTCCCTGATTATCTCAATGCCTTGTCAGGAACAAGTGGAGGAATTGTGTAGAGATTGTGTTGGCTATTTTTCCAGCATCATGCTGGCTTCTTCGTTGAGCCAGCGGCGGCCGTCACGCGCGAGCAGGTCGTATGCTTCGGGCGGGCCCCATGTCCCTGGTTTGTAAACAGCCAAAGGCGGAGTCTGATGCGTGTCCCATGTTTGGAGGATGGGGTCGATCAGCGCCCAGGCGGCTTCCACTTTTTTAATACTGATAAGATTTTGTTAACTGCATGATCATAATCGGGATTTGTGGTTGCCTTCCATTTGCAGCATTTTTTAACCCAAGGAGTTCTTCAATGCGTCTGCTATATTCAAAACTATTGCCTGTTATGAATACGAGTTCAAATGGGTGAGTTTCATTTCAGTTGAAACCGTCCCGAAGGCTGGCAAAAACGACCAGATTTCCTCAACGAAACCTTCGGGACGTTCTTTCTGTCAACTCATTTGAAACACACCCAGTTCAAATGCATCAACTTCATCTGATAGTAATTCACAGAGTTTGATAAACTCTTCCAACTCATTTTCTTCAATTAAGCGATTAA
>JAUXWL010000682.1 GCA_030680155.1 Anaerolineales bacterium | reverse complement strand
GGGGCGGAGACCCTAAAGGTTTCCCTCGCTGGCCAAATTATCTTGTCGAACAGCGTATTTTGCCAGCAAAGTACCCAATCTGACAGAAAAACCTTTAGGGTCTGGGAGTTCACCCCAAATTATTGAGATGATACAAAAATGCTTGTAAATGCCGCAGAATCCCCAGCGTCAGATGCGCGCTTTGTTGGGCGGCGGTTTTATTTAATAGCCCATAGATATGCGAGTGCCGATTGATTTACTCCGCGTTTGGCTTCAATAAGCGGGCGCAAATATGCTATAAACACTTTTGTTTCAGCAGGCGTTAGCACTTCGCGCATGGCTTCTTCAAGAGTCGGTATCTTAGGATTGCCTGCTGTTCGGAGCATTACTTCCCAACTCACATCGTTGTTTCTCGGCTTGATTTCAACCTGTAAATCAAGATGGATTTCTTTGAAGCCCGCTTTTTCTGCAAACGTAATCAAGTCTCGCTCATCAAAATCAAGCATGGGGTCTTTGTCGAGCGGCTGGATTTGATGATAAACCGCTTTTACTTTTTGCGCTATCTCTGCAACAGGAGTTGCGTCGCACCCCCAAAAGATGTGAGATGGTTCAGGATAACGAAATCTGTTGATCGGCTCAAATATGGATAATCTTCCTTGAGGTTTAAGTATGCGATAAAACTCGTCGAATGCTTGTTGTTTTGCGGCAACGTAAATCAATACCGAGCGTGTTGTGATTACTTCAACTGACTCACTGCCGATTACTGAATGGTCTTCTGCTGGAGCGCAGATAAACTTGCAACAGTCAATGAGGCTCATTTCTTGTGCGATAGATTGAGCATGATTGAGCAAGTCTTGCGATATATCACTGAAGATTACTTTGACCGTTTTCGATTTTTCAAGCGCGCCGAAAGCGATTAGACCATCACCACACCCGACATCTAGTAGCGTTTCATTTTCGCCCAAATTAGCATGATGCAGAACTTTATCCCGTACAGGATATAGAAAGTCCATCGCGGCTTTCATCCGTTCGGCATTACCACCGAAACGTCGGTTCAATAACCACTCACTCCATATATCTTGTTGCGATTCAGTCATGCTCATCCTTATGTGTGTTGTTCGATTGCTGTGATTGCGAGAGCCGCCCAACGGTTTGCGTTA
>JAUXWL010000678.1 GCA_030680155.1 Anaerolineales bacterium | reverse complement strand
AATTTTTTTGGAAGAGATTGTTTTGCGAAAGGATTGTAGTTTTCTTGCGAGAACTTGTGAGTCTGCGTAGATTTTGTTCAGCAGAATTTCATCCTGGACATATCCTCTGCGTTGGATGATGTGATGACAGGCTACCGTTTCAATGAGGGAGCGAATTGCCATGCCCAAAAATCGTGCTTGCTCCGCGTCCGATTGACCTGTTGAGCCTTCGGCAATGTTGAGTGAAATGGATGTTGCTGCGCGAACAATCTGTGATTTCAAATTGTACTCTTCGCTTTTTGGCAATTTTTCCGCCAGCATGTAGATGGAATCGATATATTCCAAAGACAATTTCCAGACATCCAATTGCTCAAACTTATACGGCATCAGGCTTTTCCATCGTCAATCGTCTGTCGTCCATCGTCCAATCACCATTGCCGTTTTGCGCGCGCCCTTGAGCGGATGATCGTCGCGATGACATTCATGGTCAGCACGAAAACAAGCAGGACAAGCGCCGTACCGTATTGGATTTGGATCGGCATTTCGGGCACTTGTGTGGAAATGACAAAGAGATGATACGGCAGCGCCATCGTCGCATCAAAGGGGGAGTTTGGCAGGCGGGGCAGGAAGAACGCCGCACCCGTAAAGAGGATTGGGGCGGTTTCGCCTGCGGCACGCTCCAAGCCGAGGATGACTCCCGTGAGGATGCCAGGCAGCGCTTCCTTTAGCACGATGCGGCGGATGGTCTGCCAGCGGGTGGCGCCGAGCGAGATGCTCACCGTACGGAAGGATTGCGGCACGGAGCGCAGGGATTCTTCGGCGGTGCTGATGATGACGGGCAGAGTCATGATCGAGAGAGTCAGCGAAGCGGCAAGGATGGATGTCCCAAATTGCAGGAACAGGACGAATAATCCCAGCCCGAACAAGCCGTACACCACCGATGGAATCCCTGCCAGATTGATGATCGCCAAACGGATGAGGCGGGTGGTTTGGTTATCTTTTGCGTATTCAGAGAGATAAATGGCGGCGGCGATTCCCAACGGAACGGAAAAGACCGCCGTGCCGATGGTCAGGTAGAGCGTGCCGATAATGGCAGGCAGGATTCCGCCTGAGCGCATCCCATCGTAGGGGAAGCCTGTCAGGAATTCCAGCGAGATGGCGGAGCCGCCCTGATAGATAATGAAGATGATCACGCCGACGATGGGGAGGACAGTCGCCACTGCGACCAGCGTAATGAGGGTGAAGCCAAGCCGCTGCACAAGGTGACGGTTGCGTGCGAGAAGTTTTGTCATGACAAAATCCTCTCTGCCCGTTTCTTGGCGCGGAACACAACGGAGGAGGCGATCACGTTCACGATAAGAGAAATGAGGAACAAGACAATCCCAATGAAGAACAGCACATGATAGTGCGTACTTCCGTTGGCGACTTCGCCCATTTCAGCAGCGATGGTGGCGGTCATCGTGCGGACGGGGGAGAACAGGCTGCCGAGTTTTGTCGCCAGCACAGGCGCGTTGCCTGTCACCATCATCACGGTCATGGTTTCGCCGATGGCACGTCCCACACCGAGCATGATGGCGGTCAGCACGCCTGATTTTGCAGCGGGAAGTGTCACGCACCAGATGGTCTGCCACTTCGTCGCACCCAACGCCCATGCGCCTTCGCGGTACGCGCGCGGGACAGAGTCCAGCGCATCCTCCGCCACGGATACGACTGTCGGCACGGCGATGCCGCCCAACAGCAGCGACCCTGTAAACGCGGTCAGACCAGTTGGCAGGTCCAGAAGGACGCGCAGGTACGGCGAGACGACGAGGATGCCGAGAAATCCCAACACCACCGAAGGAAGTCCGCCGAGCAATTCCACCAGCGGCTTGAGGATTTCACGCATCCAGCGCGGCGCGATTTCGGAGATGTAGACTGCCGTGCCAATTCCAAACGGAACGGCGATCAGCGCCGCGCCGAGGGTGACGATAAGCGATCCAGTGATGAGCGGCAATATGCCGTAGTAATCTTCGATGGGATACCAGCGGACATTGAGGAGCGAACCTGCTTCCACTTCGCTCAACGTCGGCAGACCTTCGCGCAGAAGGAAAAAGAAAATGAGCAGCACAAAGACGATGGCGGAATATCCGCTCGCCTTGATGGCTCTGGTGATGATGAATTCGCGCCAGTTTAATGATTTTTCCATGCAAGTTCTCCCCCCTCTCCCTTAGGGAGAGGGGCTGGGGGTGAGGGCAGGCACAAACCCCAATTCCGCCACGATCTCCTGCGCTTCAGCGGAAAGGATCCAATCGAGATATTCTTTCACGATGCCCGTCGGCTCGCCGTTGGTGTACATATAAAGATCGCGGGCGATGGGATAACTTTTATCGTTGACGGTTTCAATGGACGGCAGGACATATTCGCCGCCCGCCTCCTTTGCAATCGCAATCGTTTTTACGTCATGCGGCACATAGCCCAGCCCGTCATATCCAATGGCGTTTGGGTTGTGGCGCACCTCTGAGATGATCCCCTCAGAAGAAGGGAGTAACAGCGTATCCATCGAGAACAACGTTTTATCATCGCTTTTCCCCAAACGCAAAACCGTTTCCAGAAAATAAACATGCGTGCCAGAGTTGGTCTCGCGCGAGAGCTTTACGATGGGCCTGTCCTCGCCGCCGACCTCGCTCCAGTTGGTGATCTTACCGCTGTAAATGTCTGCGATCTGTTGCAGGGTTAGTTCACTCACAGGATTTTCCGAATTCACGATTACAGCAATCGCATCGCGTGCGATGATATGTTCAAGCGGTTCGATGCCGCTCGACTGTGCCGTTGCAATTTCCTCATCCTTGATCCTGCGCGACGCATTCGCCAGGTCCACGGTGCCGTTGAGCAGCGCTGCAATCCCCGTGCCCGATCCGCCGCCCGTCACGGAAATGCGCACGTCAGGGCGCTGTGTCTGATACCTCTCTGCCCACGCCAAAGCCAGGTTGACGATGGTATCCGAGCCTTTGTTTTCAATGTATGTGGTGGATGTGGGGGAACCGGCGCTTGGGGAACCGGATGCGCAGGAGGCGAGGATAAAGGCAGAAAGAAGAAATATGAGGCTGAGGCGTTTCATTGCCGTGGATTATACCGCCTCCGACTCACCCAAACCTGATCCTGTTTCGACGGTTTAACCGCCCTCATGTTTTTTTCATCCTTCATCGTGTGCATGCAAAGGTTGTCAGCGGCAGTTGCTCAAGCCGCCGTACCCATATCTGGGCATACATCCCCGGCGGCGTTTTGCGAGGGAAACCTGCGCCGGTGTGCACGCAAAGGTTGTCAGGGAAAAAAGAGCCTCTGGTAGGATAGTTAAGGTATGAACAAAACCAAACTACCCGAGGCTCAAAATGAAATATAACATTGAAAAGATAAACCAAATAGGCAATCTGTTGGCAGAAGTAG
>JAUXWL010000673.1 GCA_030680155.1 Anaerolineales bacterium | reverse complement strand
TCCAGGTCCTTGAGTCGTTTGACGCCAGCCGCCTCCATGCCACCGTACTTCGACTTCCAGGTGTAGTAGGTCTGCTCGGATATCCCGAGCTCTCGACAGACCTCCTGAACCTGTCTGCCAGCTTCCACTTGCTTGAGCGTCGCAATCTGCGACTCGGTAAATTTGCTCTTTCTCATGTTGGTCTCCTTGGGGTAGTTTACCCGGAGACCTCAAGTTATTGATGAACCGATTTTAAGGGAAGGCGACATACGGATGGCCATCACCCATAATGCTGCTGCTTGTATCTTTGCTCACAACCATCCTTCGGGTATAGCAGAGCCAAGTATGGCTGACCAGAGTATTACCTCAAGGCTCAAGCAGGCGCTCGCCGTGATCGATGTCCGTGTTCTTGACCATATTGTGGTGGGAGAAAGTGACGTGGTGAGCTTTGCGGAGAAGGGGATGATATAAGGGGACGTCGGGGTGGCCGTTTTTGCACCCACCCTGCAAGCAACGGCGCCTGCATAGTAATAGTATCTGGACTGGAACCAGTATCTAAAGATCGGCCGTCCTCTGAGTCACTCCGAGTTTTACACACACTTCTAGCTGGCAATATGACTTCTGTGTATATAAAACCAGGAGCGATTCGAATACCTGCACATTCCAAATTTTGCTAATTGGAGGACTTAATCTTTTGAATTTCATTTTTAATGTACGCTTCAAACTCATCAGCCACCATCGATGGTGCGAATTCAAAAGTACCAGAATCAGTAGCATTGGGGGTCGAATCTGAAGGATATTCGTATGAGTAAATTCCATTTATGTTGGTAAGAATATACGGTATTCCAAGTCTTCCGTACGTTCCGTCTGGATTTCGAGTTAGAAAAAACAATTTCTCATCTGACTCATTGGTATAGCGTCTGTCACGGGGATTTGATTCAAGTAGACGATAGACAACAGTATCCCCTTCTATATCGCCGAGCAAAACTTCGTCAATAATAATTTCGTACTGACTTGATGGAACTCCGTAGTCATCAACCAGATCTGCGTCATCTCCGAGCCTTAGTTGCACAGACTCTCGAGTGTCGGAGTATCCAAACCAAATTTCATGGCTGAGCAACCGTCCAAACCTTCCTTTAACAATTATAGTCGAAGAATTTATTAGGGTGTCAACATCCTGCGGATACCATCCTTTATGGATATCAAGCTCCGCTCTTTGAAAAAGATCAGTGCTTGTTAACGTTTGTGCGAACGACAGTTGTGAGATCGAGAACAAAATAATTGTTGTAAGGAATGTTCTTAAGATTTTCATGCCTTCGTCCTTAGTTAGATATTAAATTAGTAAATACCGTTTAGCCAAACGAGTTCCCATATCTGGAAATCAACGGGACTTGATAGTGTCCATGTTTGATTCATAAAACTGGTGCACCCAGGATAAGAATGATTCCATCCAATCAAATGGCCCACTTCATGCATAATAACGCTTAGCGGACCTCCATATGAAATAGTAATTGGGTTTTCCATATAGTGATCATTGAGTCTTATCCGTCCATAGTCCGCTCGATTTGTAGTCCAGTTGCATAGTCCAGATGGATGCATGACCCCATAAATTAAATATGCACAGTCAAGCCCGTTATACCCACCATGAAAAGGAAATGCTGCTGCCATCGTACCCGTTGCACCTAAATCGAGATTAAAAAATCGAATTTCCCCCTCACCATTGGGACCCATGCCGACATCCATGTCTGTTGCCACGTACTTAAGAGCCGCCTGACCTATCCAATTTGAATAGGTGTTCGGACTCGGCAGCGGGCCAGATGTAGCGTCATCAGCATAGGCAAGATTTGACCACCAAAGCCATGGCAGTTGATTTGGCGAACAAAATTGAGCATGGCTGATACTGGGAATAGTCGAGAATAGGACTAGACTTGCAATTGCTTTCTTCTTGAAATTAGTCATTCCATTTTACCTATTATTAAAGAGATTTTGGGTTTGACGGCCAATTATGCAAATAACATTACATTTAATCGGTGCAGCGGATATCCGATCAATGCCAGGTTATCGAATGGAATGTAGGGCCGTCGTAGTAAGCCTGTCTGTAGGAAGATATTCCTACAAGACGGGCACAAATTTCTTACGGAATATACGAAGACGTAATGGATTTGAAATTAACTCGCTGAAATTTCAAAGGGTTTTTAATCTAAGCCTGGGAGCTATCGATAATTCATTTAACCCAATAATTCGTCTAACTTTACGTTTTTAACGACAAAACGAAATCGCTGACGAGTATTGGAATGTAGTCTCTGGGCGGAAGTCCTGGGAATAGGTTTTTCCGTGGTCTGAAATTAACTTAATGGAAAGTTCTCGCCCCTAGCTCACTCCTCCTTACTGATATGGTGCCTCTGAGTCTCTCACGAGAGAGAGGGGGGGGGGGAAGTTCTATTACTCATAATGAAAACACATATGGGGGGACGTCGGATTCAAATCGATCTCAACCGCCAGCGCCTCTCGGTTGAAGTCATCAATCACATTGAACGTACGGAACCGGCGACCATCCCACAGCGAGTCGGACATGAAGTCCATCGACCAGCCGATGTTGATTGCATCTCCAACCGCCAGTGGCAAGGGATTGCGCTCTGGTAGTCTTCGCTTGCCTATGCGCCGCATATTCAGCTTCAGCTCGCAATACACACGCCACACGCGCTTATGGTTCCACACCAAACCTCGGCGCCGGATCAGCTTGAACAGTTTTCCAAAGCCACGCTCCGGATACTGCTCGACCAGTTCCTGCAGCACGATGATCACTTCTTCATCTCGAGCCGGCCGACGCTGATAGCGTGCCATCGATCGAGACAATCCTACCGCCGGTTCGCTAAGGCCATGTTCTTCTCGAAGCACGGCCACCAGCTGGCGTTTAACGTCAGGCCCTACAGCTTTTTTGTGATGACGCCCTTGAGTGCACTGTTCTCCAGGGCCAGGTCGGCATACATCCGCTTCAGGCGTGCGTTCTCCGTTTCCAGGTCCTTGAGTCGTTTGACGCCAGCCGCCTCCATGCCACCGTACTTCGACTTCCAGGTGTAGTAGGTCTGCTCGGATATCCCGAGCTCTCGACAGACCTCCTGAACCTGTCTGCCAGCTTCCACTTGCTTGAGCGTC
>JAUXWL010000344.1 GCA_030680155.1 Anaerolineales bacterium | reverse complement strand
AGCAGCGGGTCTTGAAAGACGAAGGCGATCCTGCGCCGATATTCGATGTCATCCCATTCCTTGAGAAGTTTCCCCTGGAAGGTAATCTCGCCGCGCACAGACTTGATTAAATGTGCCAGCGTTAGCAGAAGCGTGCTTTTTCCCGCGCCGTTGGGACCGACCACCGCCAGAGTTTCACCTGGCTTAATTTCAAGCGAGTTGATTTTTAGCGCATCCTGTCCATTGCGCTGGACGAGCAGGTCGCGAATGTGGATCATTTTCTTGCTCCCCTCTGCTGAATGGAAGTCAATGCAAGATTGATGAGATAGGTGATGATGAGCAGTAACGCCGAAAGCGCCAGCGCGGACCCAAACTCCCCTTTGGAGGTTTCAAGGACGATGGCGGTTGTCAGCACGCGCGTCTGTCCCTTGATATTTCCCCCCACCATCATGGATGCGCCGACTTCGGAGATAACGGAGCCAAAACCCGCCATGAGCGCCGCCAACAGCGGCAGACGTGCCTCCCGCCACAGATACCAGATCATCTGGAGTCGCGAAGCGCCGAGCCCCAATAATTGAGGCTGAAGTCGCGGGTCCAATGCGGCGAGGGCGGCGGCAGTCAATCCCGTCACCACTGGCGCGGCAATGACTGTCTGCGCGATGATGATCGCCCAGGGGGTGTAGATCAGGCGCAAACTGCCGAAGGGTCCGCTGCGCCATAATGACATGGCGACCACGAGCCCAACCACCACGGGCGGAAGCGCCATGCCTGTGTTGACGATGCTCAAAAGAAATGACCGCCCAGGGAAGTTGCCAAGCGCGAGCCACGTCCCAAACGGCAGGCCGATCAGCAGGCTGATGACGGTTGCAAGCGCGGAGACTTGCAGGGAAAGGGTGGTGATCTGAAAAATTTCATTCATAATGAATTAAAACGTAATGCGTAAAACATGCATCGGATTACGCATTACGTTTTTTCAACGGATTTTACTACAGCCCTAAATCTGCATCGGTCTTGTCGGCATCGGGGAAGAAGAGCGGCGCGCCGTATTTATCCACGCCGAACTGGGCAATGATCTCCTGCGCGGCGGGCGCGATCATGAAGTTGGCAAAGGCAAGCGCTCCATCGTAATTCGCATTGGGCCACAACTCTGCATTAACCGTGATGACGTGATATACATTCAATAATTTGGCATCGCCTTCGAGCAGGATCTCCAGTTCGTAGTTATTCTTATTGGCTAGATACGTAGCGCGGTCAGTCAGGATATACGCCTCTTTTTCCGAAGCGACAATCATCGAAGCGCCCATGCCTTGCCCTGTTTCGACATACCAAGCCTGACCGGCGGGGTCGAGCTCGGCGGCTTTCCACAATTCCAGTTCCTTTTTGTGCGTGCCAGAGTCGTCGCCGCGGGTGACGAATTGCGCGCCCGCCGCAAAGATCGCCTGAAAGGCTTCCACGGTGGTTGCCTTGTCCTTGATGCCTGCCGGGTCAGATGCGGGACCGACGAGGACAAAGTCATTGTGCATGACGAGGAAGCGGTCTGTGCCAAAGCCTTCATCCATGAATTTGACTTCGGATGCAGGCGCATGTACGAGCAGGACATCCGCGTTGCCTTCCTCGCCCATCTTCATTGCCTGACCCGACCCCACCGCCACAGTCTGGATCGTGTAGCCTGTCTCTGCTTCGAAGAGCGGAATCAACACGTCAAGCAAACCTGAATCCTGTGTGGACGTTGTCGTGGCGAGAATGATGTTCGGGTTGGCCGGGCCAGCCGTCGGTGTGGGGGATGCGCCGCAGGCCGTCATCAAAATGGAGAAGGCGAGCAAAAGAGAGAGAAGAATCACGCGTGAAGTGTGTTTCATACTTTTATCCTTTTAGTATTCTTCCTTGCAATTAAGGAATTCCTTAATTGTGAATTTAAAAATAAAAAACAAAAAACTAGATTTCCACCTGCTCCCCGCTGTGCAAGGGATTGTAGCCGCCGAGGGCGCTGAGCGCGGTGCGGAAGTCTGTGGTTTGGATGTAGTCGAGCAATGGATTCAATAGCTTTTCTTCTTCGCGCGGCAGGACGAGGTCGTAGCGTTCTTCGAAGAGTGGGATGAAACCCAAA
>JAUXWL010000671.1 GCA_030680155.1 Anaerolineales bacterium | reverse complement strand
GCTCGCTTACTCCCTGATGGTCTTTGCCTTTTTCCCTGACGCACAGCCGATCTGGGTGGTGTTCGGTTTGGGAATGACAGCCTTTGGTGGAGCCATTCCCTCCGCGCCGGGTGGTGTAGGGACTGTAGAAGGGGCTGTAGTCTTCGCATTAACCCGCTTTACACCTGACGAATCGACTGCGCTTGCTGTAGCATTAACCATACGCATTTACAATTATCTCAACAGCACGGTCATCGGTACAATTGGACTCTTAAGTGAAGGACAAACGCTTTCAGGCGTGTATCAACAATTGATGAATTTCAGGAATAAAGAGCAGCATGACGAATAAACATTATCTTGTCACCGGCGGCGCCGGGTTTATCGGTTCGAACTACGTCCACCGCCTGCTCAAGCGCGGGGAGCGGGTTACCATCTTTGACAATTTCTCCCGTGGTGGCGCTCCGCGTAATCTCGAATGGCTAAAGAGTGAATTTGGTGAAGGCACGTTCGATGTGATCGTTGGGGATGTGAAAGATGCCGCGAGCATAACCGAAGCAGGCGCGGGCGCGGATGTGATCGTGCATCTGGCAGGTCAGGTTGCGGTGACAACCTCCGTCATCGATCCCAGGGATGATTTTGAATCCAATGCGTTGGGCACGTTCAATGTGCTGGAAGCGGCCCGGCTTTCGGGAAGAAACCCCATTGTCATTTATGCATCCACCAATAAAGTGTATGGCGGCATGGAGGACGTGGAACTGTTCGAAGAGCCGACCCGCTGGCGTTACAAGGATTTGGTGAACGGCTGCCCCGAAACTCAGCCGCTCGATTTCCACTCGCCGTATGGCTGCTCGAAAGGCGCGGGCGACCAATACGTGCGCGATTATGCGCGCATGTATGACCTGCCTACGGTTGTCTTCCGCCAATCCTGCATTTATGGACCGCGTCAATTTGGCATTGAAGATCAGGGCTGGGTGGCATGGTTCATCATCGCCGCCGTGATGGAGCGTCCCATCACCATTTATGGCGACGGCAAACAGGTACGCGATATTTTGCACGTGGAAGATTTGATGAACGCCTACGACCTTGCCATCGAAAAAAATGATATTGCCAAAGGACAGGTTTACAACCTTGGCGGCGGACCTGCCAACGTCATGTCCATTTGGGCAGAGTTCAAACCGAAACTGGAAACCCTGCTCGGCAAATTCATTGAAGTCTCGCGCGGTGACTGGCGACCCGGCGACCAGAAGGTCTTTTACGCCGACATCTCAAAGGCGGAAAAAGAGTTGGGGTGGCGACCAGCCGTCGGCGTGGATGGAGGCGTGAAGATGCTCTACGAATGGGTTGTGGAGAACAAATCCCTGTTCTAAAAACTTCGTCACAATTTATCTGTGGTTAAATTAAGGGGAAGAAAGAGAGGTAAATTTGCAGGAACATTTTTCGACCCTTGCTGAAAATTTCGCAAATTCCATTCCGGCCGTCCTTTCCGCCGTTCTGATTCTCGTCGTCAGTTTTTACGGCGGCGTCCTGTTAGGCCGTTTGTTGCAGCGCGTCCTCGAACGGCAGAATGCCGATGCAGGCGTCACTCATCTCCTGACGAAAACGCTCAAATGGACGATCATCATTCTCGGCGTCATCACCGCGCTGCAAAAGTTCTTCAACGTCACGGCGTTTCTAACCGGCTTGGGGATCATCGGTTTCACCATCGGCTTCGCGATGCAGAACATCATGCAGAACTTTGTTTCAGGTGTGATATTGCTCGTACAGCGTCCCTTCCAGGTGGGACACACCGTCGGCATTGCAGGTTTTGACGGGACCGTGCTGAAGATCGGCTTGCGCACTACCGAAATGAAAACGCTCGACGGGCGCATCGTTTTTCTTCCCAACGCGGATGTACTCTCCCAGCCCATCATCAACTACACCCGCGCCCAACTCCGCCGTGTGGAACTGCAGATCGGCGTGGC
>JAUXWL010000662.1 GCA_030680155.1 Anaerolineales bacterium | reverse complement strand
CCAAAATCGTGCGGCACTTTTTCGGTGCCTTCGGTTTGGGCAATGATGAGTTTATTCAATGCGTTGATGTATGCTTTTGCGCTGGCGACGATGATGTCTGTATCGGCGCCGTGACCGCCATACACGCGGATGTATTCAACTTCGCGCTGGGCATCCATCGTGGTCGCGCTGCTTTCGCTTTGAATGCGGACGGTCACTTCGCCGAGCGCGTCGATGCCTTCAGTGATGGCGTGGATGTTGAACTCCAGCAGCGTACACGGCACATTGACAATTGCGTCAATCGCCTTGTAGGTCGCATCCACGGGACCTGTGCCAATGGCGGCGTGGGTGTGGATGACTCCATCTGGTCCGCGCAGGCGCACGGTGGCAGTCGGCATACCCACCGTGCCGCATGTCACCTGCAAGCCGCTCAACAGGTACACATCACGCGGTTTGTAAAACTCATCCGCGATCACGGCTTCAAGGTCAAGGTCGGTGATGACCTTCTTACGGTCTGCCAAATCCTTGAAACGCGCAAAGGCTTTATCGATCTCAACATCATCGAGCGAATGCCCCATTTCCGCGAGACGGTTTCGCAGGGCGGCGCGCCCCGAATGTTTGCCGAGCACAAGATTGGTCTGACTGACGCCCACATCTTCGGGACGCATAATCTCGTACGTGGTCTGATGCTTCAACATGCCGTCCTGATGAATACCCGCTTCATGCGCGAATGCATTCGAACCAACAATCGCTTTGTTCGGCTGAACGACCATACCCGTGTAGTTACTGACGAGCTTGGAAATGCGCGAGAGTTGCTGAGTCTCGATACCAGTATCAAGCCCAAAGACAGGATGACGCGTTTTCAACGTCATCACCACTTCTTCCAGCGAGGTATTTCCCGCCCGTTCGCCAATCCCATTAATCGTCACTTCCGCCTGCCTTGCCCCTGCGCGGATGCCCGCGAGTGTGTTGGCGGTTGCCATGCCCAAGTCGTCGTGGCAATGCACCGACACCGTAATGCCATCATGCATGCCTGGCGTTTTTTCGATGATGCCTTTGATGAGCGCGTAAAATTCATCGGGCGTGGTGTAACCGACCGTGTCGGGAATGTTCAACGTGGTCGCGCCAGATTTTATCGCCTCGCCCAAAACCACGTACAAAAATTCAGGGTCAGAGCGCCCCGCGTCTTCGGGCGAAAACTCCACATCATCACACAGCGACTTCGCATACGCCACCATCTCGCTCACGCGCTGCACCACCTCTTCGGGGTCCATCTTCAACTTGTGCTTCATGTGGATTGGCGACGTGGCAAGGAAGGTATGGATGCGCGGTTTCTTCGCACCCTGCACCGCCTCCCACGCCTTATCGATATCGGATTTATTCGCCCGCGCCAGCCCTGCGATGACGGGAACTTTCGCTTCTGACTCCGCTGAGGCTGGGTTGCCCACTTCGAGCGCGATTCGTCTGACGGCTTCCAGATCGTCGGGCGAAGCCGCAGGGAAGCCAGCTTCGATGATGTCCACGCCGAGCCGCGCCAGGTTATACGCCACTTCCAACTTCTCAGCCGA
>JAUXWL010000340.1 GCA_030680155.1 Anaerolineales bacterium | reverse complement strand
GAGGAGTATCAGATCAAGAAAGTGGAGAAAACTCCACGCCCGCGTCCCACCCGCGCGAAGGCAGTTGTCGAAACTGAGGATGAGACGGAAGTTATTTCCAAGCCTGCGCGGAAATCATCCACGGCAAAGAAGCCTGCGGCGAAGAAAGTGACGTCCACAAAAACAGCGGCGAAGAAACCTGCCGTGAAGAAAGCTCCTGCAAAAAGGCGCAAAACCGAAGAATAGGGAATCAAAAAGAGCGTCCACAACGGACGCTCTTTTTGATTCTTTATCTATCCAGTTCGATGCGCTCAACAGGGAGCAGGTCTTCGCGAGTCTCGAAATTGAAACGCTCGAAGATGTCCTTGTAAATATCCACGATCTGCTGGCGGGTGAAGCCCATTCGTTCCAGTGAATAGGAATGGTCGCTTTTGAAGGTCAGCGTTTCCTTGACCGCCTGGTCAATGATGACGGGCAGCCCGGGTTGGTTGGGGTAACCGAACTGCTCATAGAAGCCGCGGATGACACTCTCCGGGCGTTGGATCAGATCGTCGTAATTCAGGATCAGGTTTCGGGGCGAGGGATGCGCATCCAGATAATGAAGCGCATGCCTGTACCAGTGCTGGGTCATATCGAGGATTTCTTCAATGTAGAAATATCCGTCACCGGGATCGGTGAACTGACGGCGCGCATAATTGATCCAGGAGATGGTGGAGGGCAGCATGTCGAGCGGGTTGCGCGCGAGATAGATAATGCGCGCATCGGGGAAGAACTCGGCCAGCGTTTCGATCTTGGCGCTGAAAGCGGGGTTCTTTGCCACGAAATATTTTTTACCCGTTGCATACATGTGCCGTTGCAGCATGGACTTGTAGAACGTCATGATGCGTTTTTTGTGCGCGGGCGAAAGCGCTTCATCGAAGCGCTGGTAGTTCGGCATCTCATCCATGAACGGGAAGAGGAAGGTCACGAAGTATCCGTCCCAGATATGCAGGTGGATATTTTCATCCTCTTCAGGTTGAAAGAACGAGATGGGGTGGATTTTTATTTTGCCGAGCGTGGCGCGGTCGAAGGCAAATAACACACGATGCAAAACATTGTTGAAATATTTTTTATCCAGCCGTGAAACGAATTGCGTGATCTTCTTTTGTATCACCGACGGTGTGAGGTAAATATCCCAGGTCGTCAGGCTGGTGAAGGTTTCCGAATCGCGCGAGAGCAGGCGGTGCAGAAACGTCGAGCCGCTGCGCAGGTTGCCGAGGATAAAAAGGGGTTTTTCGATTTGGTAATTTTTATAGCCGGGAAAGAAAATATCATCCAACCGGAAACAAAACCAGTGGATGAGCCCCCCGATGGGCCAGACAATGTAGAAAAGCAGAAGGAAGATAAATCTTTTTTTATTGAGGCGGGCAGTGGTGTTTTTATTGTCGAAGAACGAGCGATAGAACGTTCGCCAGAATAATCGGAAATTATATTTCATTCTAGGGCGGGATCCTTGATGTTTTATACCTGCAAGCAACTATTCTAACAGCATTCAAGGATTTGGGATTAACAGCTTGTGAAGGATTTTGGAAGATTCCCCGCTTCTTTCGTGACCCATGCCTGCTCCTGTTTTCTGGAGATTTTTCTCCCCCTGGGATTTGTCGCGCCACAAGGGGTAAAATTCCACTATTGAACCCGTAGGTCAGGCTTCTTGCAGATTAACAAATTATCCTGAGATTCTCTACCGTACATTTTCCTCGCAAAGAAACCCTAAAGGTCTTTTCGGCGAATCGAGAATCTGCGAAGGAAAAGGAGACCTTTAGGGTTTGCGTGTACGGTAGAGAATCCTGAGAATAAAAAATGCAGAGTTTAAGTACCGCAATGTTCACATTGCGTATACTTGGCAGCCCATTTGCCGCTTGCAAGATGAATCCTTCGATGAACTCACCTGTGCCTGCGGCACTGGCGCAGGCAGGACATACCTTGCGGTACGGTATTATCAGAATAATTTGGAAAAGTTCAACAAGTCTGACAGATTTTGGAGATGAGCCATGACAGACGATTTATTGACCTATGAAGCGGCACAGAAATACATCACGTCCCTGGTCCCGCCGCGCGAAGCGGAGTTGCAAGCAATGGAAGCCTATGCCGAGGAACACGGCTTTCCCATCATTGGTCCCGCCTGCGGATATTACTGCTACCAACTGGCGCGGATGATACATGCCAAGTCCGTGTTTGAATTAGGGTCGGGGTATGGATATTCCACGGCTTGGTTTGCCAAGGCGATTCGGGAAAATGGCGGAGGCGTTGTGCATCACACTGTCTGGGATGAGGAACTGTCTGAAAGGGCGCGCAGGCATCTCGGTAGGTTGGGAAGCGCAGACCTGGTCCAGTTCCATGTCTTGGAGGCGGTGGAGGCGCTCCATCAGACCGAAGGAACGTTCGACATCATCTTCAATGATATTGATAAGGAGGCGTACCCCGCGTCGCTGCCGATCATCAAAGAGAAGTTGCGCAGCGGCGGTTTGCTCATCATTGACAACATGCTCTGGCATGGACGTATCTTCGATAAAATGGATCTGTCACCTGCCACATTGGGTGTGCATGAATTCACCAAGCAAATCACATCCGACCCCGATTGGATCGTCTCGCTCGCGCCGATGCGTGATGGGATGATCGTGGCGTATAAAAAATAAAGGAACCCATGACCAACTTCAACAGCACCCCTAACCGCCGCAACAACATCAACCTGAATAAATGGAAATATTTTGAAAAGGATGTCCTGCCGATGTGGGTGGCGGATATGGATTTCCCTGCGCCCAAACCGATTCTGGATGCTCTGCGGAAGAGATTGGATCATGGCGTGCTGGGATATGAGATACCTGGACCTGTGTTGCAAGAGACCGTCGCTGCGCGGATGGAGTATTTGTATAAATGGAAAGTCCAGCCTGAAGCGGTGTTGACCACACCGGGCATAGTCGCTGGATTTAGCGTGGCGGCGCGTGCGTTCTGCTCGCCGAAAAAAGGTGTTGCGATTCAGACGCCTGTTTATAACGAATTCCACGAAGTGAAAACTAACGTTGGCATCCCGCAAGTGGATATTCCACTCGTGAAGAGTGTGCGTGGTAATACTCTGAGTTACGAGATCGACTGGGACTTGTTCGAGAAGCGCGTGAAAAAAGCGCGCATGTTCCTGTTGTGCAATCCGCACAACCCGCTGGGAATTATCTTCCCCCGTAAAGATTTGACCCGCATGGCGGAGATATGCATCAAGCACAAGGTACTCATCGTCTCGGATGAAATCCACGCTGAGTTAATGTTAGGCGGCAGCAAGTTTACGCCGATGGCGAAACTTTCCCGCGAGATCGAGAAGCATGTCATTACATTGATCGCCCCGTCCAAGACTTTCAACGTCCCCGGGCTATTCTGTGGATTTGCTGTCATTCCCAACAAGGAATTGCGTGAGCCGTTTGAAAAGGAATTGCATCATTTGCGACTGCACGTCGCCAGCCCAGGACTTCACGCTGCACATACAGCCTATTTAGGTAAATGCGACACGTGGCTG
>JAUXWL010000641.1 GCA_030680155.1 Anaerolineales bacterium | reverse complement strand
GCAAACCGTCACTTACACCAACGCGGAGGATGTGCCGTTAAACGAAGTGAACTTTCGCCTGTTCCCCAACATCCTCGGCGGGGAAATGAGCGTGGAGAACCTGACAGTCAACGAAACAGCCGTTGCGCCACATTACTCACTCAACAACAGTCTGCTCACAGTGCCATTGACAACTCCTTTGCAGCCAAATCAATCCGTCACGATCCGCATGGATTTCAAGATCACCGTCCCGCAAAGCGTGGACTTGAATTACGGCGTGCAGGCATACTATAACAATGTCCTTGCCTTAGCGCACGCCTACCCAATGATCCCCGTCTATGACGATGAAGGCTGGAACGTGGAAATCCCGCCGCAAGCGGGGGACGTGACCTATGCCGATATGTCCTTCTTCATCGTCACCGTGGATGCGCCAAAGGAAGTCACGCTGGTCGGCTCGGGGGTGGAGGTCAACCGTCAGGATAACGGGGGCAGGCAGCAGGTCCGTTACGAGGCGGGACCGGTGCGGGATTTTTATCTGGCGGCAAGCGCGGACTATCAAGTCTTCGTCAAAGAATCCAACGGCGTCACATTACGATTCCATACCCAGGAACGATTCAGCGAAGGCGCAGAATTCGCGTTGGAAAAGGCAGCCAGGGCCATCGAAATTTTCAATCAGCGGTATGCCCCCTATCCATACACAGAGTTGGATTTTGTCTCCACGCCCACACTGGCGTTGGGCATCGAATACCCCGGCGTGATCGCCATCACCGAATGGATCATGGATCCTGAAATTGATTATCTCGAAGCAACAGTCGTGCATGAGGTAGCGCACCAGTGGTTTTACAACCTGGTCGGCAACGATCAATTGGATGATCCATGGCTGGACGAGTCGCTGGCGCAATTCGCCACCCTGCAATATTTTTCAGACCTGTACGGAGAGTTGGGCATGCAGTTATACCGCAGAGATATCAAAGGCCGCTGGGCGTATGCGGGCAACAAGGAGATGCCTGTCGGTTTACCTGTGAGCGCCTACACGGATGTTGAATACAGCGGCATTGTGTATGGAAGGGGAGCCTTGTTCTTTATTGCCCTGCGCGATGAAATGGGACAGGATGCCTTCGACGCCTTCATGCAATCGTATGTACAAACCAATGCCTGGGATATCGCCACGCCGCAGCGATTGCAGGCAACAGCGGAGGGGGAATGTGCCTGCGACCTTGCCAAACTCTTTAATGAATGGATATACCCATAAAAACATCAACGGGAGTATAATGGCGTCCGCGCCAGCCAGAGGCTGGCATTTTCGTGGATGGAGATATTTATCGCATGATCCGTAATTTAACCAATCGTATTGTCCTCATTGTGCTTGTGGTGGCGCTCGCGTTGTGGGTAAACCTCAGCAGCGAGATCAAAATCGTCAACCCGCTGACCGATTTGACCATGTTCAGCCGCAGTGTCACGCCGCGCCTCGGTCTGGATTTACAGGGCGGCTTGCAGGTTTTGCTCGAAGCTGACCTGCCTGAAAACGCGCAGATCGACTCGGCGCAAATGGAAGTTGCCCGCGACATCGTACAGCAACGTACGGATGCGCTGGGTGTCAATGAAAACATCATCCAGGTTGCAGGTGACCGCCGCATTGTTGGTGAGTTCCCTGGGTTGGAAGATACCGAATCAGTGCTGGAGACCATCCAGCAGACTGGTTTGCTGGAATTCGTAGACACCGGAGATTTCAGCCCCGAGCCTGGGACGATCCTGACCACTGATTACAGCCCCAGCGGCGAACCAGTGGAAGCGCCAGAGGGTGAAGTAGTTTTCCACACCGTTATGACGGGCGCAGAACTGTCCTCTGTCATTGTGTCTCCAGACACATTGGGCTCCAATTACATTATTAACTTTGCCTTGAAATCCAGCGGATCAAAACTCTTTGCCGACCATACTTCCGCCAATGTCGGCAAATTTTTAACGATCGTTCTTGATAAGCAGGTGATTTCATCGCCGATCATCCAAAATGCGATCATCGGCGGGGAAGGCTCCATCAGCGGGCAGTTCACTTATGAAGGCGCAAATGCTTTTGCAGTTCAGCTGCGCTACGGTTCCCTGCCTGTGCCGTTGAAGATCGTGGAAACCCGCATCATTGGCCCCACCCTCGGCGCGGATTCGCTTAATAAAAGTCTCGTGGCGGGCTTGATCGGTATGATCATCGTGGTGTCATTCATGATCATTTACTATCGTTTACCCGGCATTGTAGCTGTGCTTTCCATCTTTATCTATGCAGTGGTTGTTTTTGGCCTATTCAAATGGTTCCATTTCACGCTAACCCTGCCTGGTATTGCGGGCTTCATGCTTAGCACCGGCACCGCGCTCGATTCAAACATCCTTATCTTCGAGCGCATGAAGGAAGAGCTGCGCAACGGAAGAAGTCTTATCCAAGCCATGGACCTGGGTTGGTCACGCGCCTGGCCATCCATCCGCGACTCCAACCTGGCCGCCATTATTACATCGGTAATCCTATTTTGGTTCGGCTCCTCGTTTGGGGCGACCATCGTAAAAGGCTTTTCGTTGACGCTCGCCCTCGGTGTGATCATCTCGCTGTTCACGGCAATTTATGTCACCCGTACGCTGCTTGCGATCACTCTAAAAAACTTCAAGTCGCAAAATTTTGAACGCTGGTTTGGTCTCTAAACAGGCGTATCAAGGAAATTTTTATGGACATTCTCGGTAAACGCTATTACTTTTTCGCACTCTCGCTGCTATTCGTCGTATCAGGACTGATCCTGCTTGCGATCAATGGAGTACCTCTTTCCATTGATTTCACCGGTGGGAGTATGCTGGAAATCCAGTTCGACAGCGCCCCCCCCCCGGACACTGCGGATATTATTTCCATTTATGAAGATGCAGGCATCGATGACGCGCAAGTCACCAGCACTGAAATCGACTCGCTCATCATTCGCTCATCCTTCCTGACAAACGAAGTCCGTGATGGAGTTTTGACCAATTTGCAGTCAACTTCGGGGACGACGGTTTCCGTCATACGCTTTGACAGTGTCGGACCCAGCATTGGCAAACAGGTTACACAGCGCGCAGCCATTGCAATCGCGGTCGCCTCCCTTCTTGTCGTGCTATTCATCATCTGGTCGTTCCGCAAGGTTGAAAATGCCTTCCGCTACGGTGTTTGTGCAATTCTTGCCATGCTGCACGACATTGCCATTATTTTCAGCGTAACCGGCATTGGCGCGTACTTCTTCAATTGGCAGATCGACTCACTCTTCCTGACAGCCCTGTTAACCGTGATCGGCTTCTCGATGCAGGATACCATCGTGGTCTTTGACCGCATCCGTGAAAATTCAAATATATTCCGCAAGCTGGAATATGAAACCCTCGTCAACCACTCCATTGTGCAGACACTCCAGCGTTCGATCAACACCCAGTTGATGACCGTGGAATTCCTTCTGCTGGCGCTGGCGCTTTTCGGCGGCGTAACCTTGCAGGAATTCGCAATTGTACTGCTGGTCGGTTTGCTCAGCGGAACGTACTCTTCCATTTTCGTGGCGGCTCCCATCCTTGTGCTGTGGGAAAAGCGCGAATGGCAAACCTGGTTCGGACGCAGCGCAGAAGCGTAATTTTTCTACGAAACATCGCGCAGGGCAGACCGTAACGTCTGCCCTGCTTTTTTACTCACATAATGTAACTGCTTTGCCTGCCAGGGCGCAAAATGAATTTTGCGGTACGATCCACGTTATGAAACCACCTTATCCCATCCTTTTGACTGCCCTCCTGCTCGCTTCATGCGCGCCCGCGCCTGCCAGCGTTTCAACAGCTTTTCCAACGCTGGCGGCGGAATCTGCCGCCACGTCTGCACAACCAACACCCCCTATATTTACACACACGCCAGCCCCAGCCATCATCACCCCGCCAAATGGCTCATGGCAAATTCAATACACCGGCGAAATCAACCTAAACCTCGATGTTGCCATTTACAATCTCGACCTGTTCGATACCAGTTCCGCCACCATCGCAGACCTGCGCGCACGCGGCGTGTTCGTTATGTGTTATTTCAGCGCAGGCTCCCGTGAAGATTGGAGGCCTGACGCTGACAAATTTCCCGCCGAAGTTCTCGGCAATGACTATGAAGGCTGGTCTGGTGAAAAATGGCTCGATATTAGAAAGCTGGATTTACTCGCGCCAATTATGAACGCCCGCCTCGACCTTGCCTCCCAAAAAGGCTGCGACGGTGTAGACCCTGACAATATCCAGGGCTTTACCAACGACACCGGTTTCCCGCTGTCCTATGACGATCAACTACAATACAACATCTGGCTGTCCGAGTCTGCGCACGCACGCGGGCTTTCAATTGGGCTGAAAAACAACTTCGAGCAAATCCGCGACCTGCTTCCATATTTCGACTGGCAATTGCACGAGGAATGTTTCCAGTATCATGAATGCGAAATGCTTTTGCCCTTCCTTGAGGCAGGCAAGCCTGTCTTCAACATTGAATACACACTCCCCACCAGCGAGTTTTGTCCGCAATCCAATGCCCTGGGACTCATCTCCATCCGCAAAAATTTGATACTGGACGCTTTTATCGAATCATGTAAATGACTCACCTTATGCAGCGTTGACGGAGCGCCCCATCGGCGCGCTTTGCTCTACTCAATCGGGGATAAATCTAAAACGCAAAGCACAACACCAGGTCATTGACATTCGTACCGCTTGGTCCGGTCTTGATCAAATCATCCAGTTTTTCAAAAAAGGAATGCGCATCATTTCTGGACAGATAGCCTGCTGCATCCAACCCGAGCAGTTTCGCCTTTTGGGCAGTTTCCCCCGTCACCACGGCTCCTGCTGCGTCGGTAGGACCGTCCTCTCCATCAGTTGCAATCGAGACGAGCATTACATCGTTCAAGCCAGCCAACTCCCCCACCGCAGACAAAGCAAGTTCTTGATTCCTGCCGCCCCTGCCATTTCCTTTTATCGTGACAGTGGTCTCTCCGCCTGCCAGCAAGCAAAACGGACGAGGCGTATTCTTCAACTCTGCCCTCAAGCGCGTCGCCATTTGCGGGCCAACCTCCCGCGCTTCACCCTGCATGTTTGAGGCGATAATCTTCGCTCGAATCCCAACTCTCTCTAATTGACTACACGCAACCTGCAAGGCGAGCGCATTGCTGCCAACCAGATGGTTTTGCGCCAAGTCAAATATCGGGTCGGTGGATTTGGCAGTCTCGGACAAGGCCGGGATGATCGAAGCGGGGAGTTTGTCTGGTAAATCATACTTTCGAAGAATCCCCAAAGCATCTTCACGAGTGGATGGATCGGGTGCGGTTGGACCAGAGGCAATCGCTTCGAGTGTATCGCCGACTACATCTGAGAGAATCAGACTGATGGTTTGTGCTCCGTTTGCATGTCTCACTACTCCCCCGCCCTTCAACAGGTCCAGGTGACGCCGCAGGGTGTTGATCTCGTCGATGCGCGCGCCGCTTGCCAGCAAGGCGGAGGTGAGGCGCTGCAAATCCTCCAGTGGAATTAACGGCGCAGTCATCAACGCGGAGCCGCCGCCGGAGATCAGGCAGATGAGCAGGTCGTCTTGTGTCAATTGGGAGAGAAATGTTCGCGCGGCTTCTCCCGCGCGCAGGCTGGAGTCGCCGGGGATGGGGTGATCTCCGAGAATAACCGTAGCAGGTTCAACGTTCAAGGATGAGGCGTGTTTGGTGATGACGAGCGATTCGGCAGGCGGGTACATATCCGCAAGGGATTGCGTCATTGCGGCGGCGGCTTTTCCCAATCCGAACGCGAAAATTCTTTTGTCAGCAGGCAATGGATTTTTTTCGAGGAATTCCTTTACTGCCGCGCCAGGCTCAACGGACTGGAAAGCGGATGCCAACACGCGCATGACAAGTTCGCCGCGCGGGTGAGCCTGCAAGGATGACGCGGTGAAGCGCGAAGGTTCAAGCCTGGGGATCATCTTTGCGGCGGTGTTCGCTCTTGTTGCGATACATGGCATCGTCGGCTAAGCCAATAATTTTTTCAAGACTCACACCGGGTGCGCTGACGGCAAACCCAAGCGAAAGGCTGAGTTCGGACTCGCGATAGTATTTGTTGTTGGGTTCGATCAAGATTTCGAGTTGCTTGATGTAATCCACCGCATCAGATTCGTTTGCATTCTCGAGGATGACGGCAAACTCATCACCACTCATACGGGCGCAAACGTGGTTTGCATCAAAGGCAGCGTTTAGCGCTTCCGCAACCCGAAGATAGTCCTCAGCTTTTTTGCGCGCGGTGACATCCTGAATGGCAACCAGCGC
>JAUXWL010000626.1 GCA_030680155.1 Anaerolineales bacterium | reverse complement strand
GAGGCTTCGGCTTCCTCTTCTATCACAGAAAGCACAAACTTCTGTGGTAAGAACTATTGCGGAACTTGCCCGCAAGCCATGCACGGCATCCCCAACAAAGACCCAGGTACCCATAGATGCACCGGTCACAAATGTAATATCTGTAAGAAGGAGGCTTCGGCTTCCTCTACACCTGTCACCTTAGATAAAATAACCTGCGACTTCTGTGAAAAGACCAATTTATACGACAGAATAGATGATCCACTGATATGTAAGAACTGTGGAGAAGCTCTCGAAGAGTTCAAGAGACTTATGGAGAAAGACAATGCAATGGACGAGAGAAAGCAGGCCAAACAAACAGAGTGTCAGCACCCAGAAGAAGAATGCTACTTCTGCGGACATACATGTACATTGAGAGAAGAGGGGGATTCGGCTTCCTCTCCAACTTCAGAGCATAACTTCGAATGGGAAGCTGAACTGGATTGCCTGATGGCGCCACCGGAACAGCCGCAAGAAAGTAGCAACTCCTGCTATTATGATCCTCGCTACTACCTCATAGCGCCGCCAGAACAACCGCAAGAGGAGAGACAACCCTCTCCTTCTTCGGAAAAAGAAGTGACCTTCCTGTCTTACAAGAGCTTCGACTTCAAGAAACGAAAGCCCATTGAAGAAGTAGTAACTGTCGTAAAAATGGAACGCAAGGAGTTCCCGGAAAAAACCATCTTCCCGCCAGAGTTCCCTGCTCCTGTGGTATGCCAGGAGTTCTGTGATAAGACTGCCCGCTGCCACCTACGCCAGAACGGTATCGGCGACCTGTGCAAGAGCAGCAACAAGTTCGGGAAGCTGGTCCATCGAGTTGACCTGAAATGGTCTGCATGGCATGACTTCAGGACAAGACTCCCGAAGACGGATATGGTACACTCCTCAAGAACACATGGAGATGTACCTGAAGTCGCCCTGGCACACTGGGGTTCTCCGGATGCTCCCATGAATGATAATGGTGCTAATGGTAATGATGAGTATGCGTCACCAACGCAGCAAGCACGCGAGTTCGGAGATAGGGATGCTGTCGGGTTCGTTCCGGCATTCATCTTCGGTCCGGGAAAGCCCGAATGGAGATCAATAATCGTATCGCCAAAGAACGGCATCCCGTACACTAAACTCGTCAAGTACCCGTCAATCCGAGCAATAGCCTGCAAGGTTGAACTACGAAATGGGTACGTGGTTCCCGTCGGTAAGTTCGGTAGCGTGCTAAAGATCACAACTCGCGCTGACAAGAAGAGGATGAGAGCATACACTGCTATCAAGAAAGAGCTCACCCAGTATGTAGGCGCAGAGCGTGCAGCAAAGATGGCAGGACGAGAGGTGGCCGCAATGGCTACCTGCTAATATTTTTTTTGCTTCGATAACCAGCTATGACATTACGCCCCTGCTCTTTGATAGATACAATTGTTGTCATGGTTAGCTGTCAGGGCGGGCTTAGCTGCGAGGGACTCTTCTCCGAGCGGAGAAAGAGATGCACCTTCTCGCTTGGCATTGATAAAGGTTTGCCCTTGGGTAAACCCACCGGGTGCGCACGGGGCGGCGCATCGCTGTAGCGACAAACCATCATCTGGTCAGCCATCTAAAAGGTTCTTATAGAGAGAGACGAGGTATGTATTTCTCTATTAAGTTTAGGAGGTAATTATGAATAAAATGAAGTTTGATGTGAAATGTGTTAAGGATTGTTTAAAGAATAATGGCAGAGTGTTCACTGTAAGATCTTGGGGTGGTTCTGCTCAGGAGAGTGTCGTTGAAGTTGAAGGTATAGGTGCTTGCGATAAGTATCGCATTGGAAGAGTTTCGGGAATAAAGTCAATTGAGAGGTATGTTAAGTTAAGTGGATTTAGGTATGTTGATGAATGGTGGAATGCAATTGCAAGGTTTGGTGCTAATGATGGATACTTGTTTCTGGTAGTAAAGAAAAGAGGTAATCATGTATAAAGAAAAGACGAAATATGAACCGGTGAACGAGCCTGAATATGAACGCAGATTTATTCAGACAGTAAAGGAACTGAAACAAGCCATGCATGGAGTGATCGGATATGCAGGATGAAACTACACCCAAGCCCGAAGATAAAGAATGCCCGGTAAATAAGAAGGCTCTTGAGAGACCATCCTGCATGGCGACAGTACCGGGCATTAAGTACTGTGATGTTTGCGGAAAGGCTATGTGCCCAATATGTGAGCGCCACTCGGTCCAGCAGATTTCAAGAGTTACAGGATACGTCGGTGCTGTGAGCGGCTTCAATGAAGGTAAAAAACAGGAGCTCAGGGACAGGAAGCGATACGATATTGGAGGGAGATGATAACTAACAGGATAATTTGCGGGGATGCTATTATTGAGCTCCCCACGCTCCCTGTGAATAGCGTTGATTCTATCGTAACTGATCCGCCTGCAGGGATATCATTCATGGGTAAGAAATGGGATGATAATAAAGGCGGGCGTGAACAATGGATTAAATGGCTCTCTGATGTTATGGCAGAAGGATTAAGAGTCTTAAAGCCTGGTGGTCATGCGTTGGTATGGGCTTTGCCAAGAACATCACACTGGACAGGGTTTGCACTTGAGAATGCTGGATTTGAAGTGCGAGACATCGTGCATCATTTGTTTGGATCAGGATTCCCAAAATCATTATCAATCGATAAAGCTATCGACAAAATGAAAGGAGCCGAAAGAGTAAAGGTGATTGATGAAAGATGGGCAACAAAATACCCAAACGGCCCAAAAGGTAAGACCACTCAGCTGACCAATGGCGGCAGAAGCAATCGTATTGGAACTCCAATGAAAGAGTTACCCACCACACCAGAAGCAAAGGAATGGGAAGGATGGGGAACTGCTCTTAAGCCTGCAGTTGAATGCTGGTGGCTTGTCAGGAAGCC
>JAUXWL010000622.1 GCA_030680155.1 Anaerolineales bacterium | reverse complement strand
ACCGTCACATTCGAATCTGATCTGTTAAGCAGCACACCGCTGACATACCACGGCGTCTGTAACCCCAAAATCTGTGCATAAAGGTCTGTGTCTCTCATGTACACAAGAGTAATCTACCCACTTCAAACGGTGAAGCCTCATCTTAAAATCACGGAACAAATACCGAAACCAAGGAGTTACCATGTCAATAGTTAAGAACCCACCTTATGGTTGCATAGCACTCATTCTATTGTTGATGACTTCTATGCAATCGACTTATGCGCAAGATTTAGAAGCTAAGACCAAATTGGCGAAAGCATTTGAAGAAAGCACAAAGAAAGTCACTATTTCAGACAATTTCGAAGAGATTCCTCAGCACAAGATATATCGCTCCATATTCCTCAAAGCACTTCTCAATCCAGAATTTGGGGAAAAATTCCTTGGGCAGGATTGGGAGATAATATATGGCCTGCCGTCACATAGCGATGTCCAGTTTACTGAGTTTGCGAGAGAAACATTGATGGAGTCGTGCTCGGTTATTGAAAGCATATATGGGAAAGACGACAGATCAGCCAACGAAGCTGGAATGGAGTTCGAGAGCGCGAAGGCCAGAATAATGCAGCAGCTAGACCAACATTATGAAGTGGTCCTAGAGTCCCTTTCAGAAGAAGGAAGAAAAATTGTCTATGCCGAGATCCTGGAAAAAATTGAAGCTGGATTGGTCACGTATTCCGATGTGAACTTCGCTTCCTTGGGCTCAATTGAGCCAGAATTTACTGTGAAATTCCTTAGAGAGTCATGCAGCAATGTTGAAAAAGCTCCAGGACTGAATCACAAGAACGTTGTGTACCTCCGTGACGAATTAGCTGAGGCATACAAAGTAGACTCAGTTCAAGAATTCACACCTGAAGCAGCCAACCAATTAAATTAAGGGAGGCTTCACCGTTTGAAGTGGGTAGATTACTCTTGTGTACATGAGAGACACAGACCTTTATGCACAGATTTTGGGGTTACAGACGCCGTGGTATGTCAGCGGTGTGCTGCTTAACAGATCAGATTCGAATGTGACGGTGCAAGTGGCGGCACAAAGCGCTCAGTGGCATTGCCCACGCTGTGGCAAGCCAAGCCCGAGATACGACAAACGTACTTGCCGCTGGCGTCATCTGGATACGATGCAGTACCACACGATACTGGAGGCCGAAGTGCCACGGGTGCAGTGTGATGAGCACGGTGTTTTGCTGGTCGATGTCCCGTGGGCAGAGCCCGGTTCAGGCTACACGGCAATGTTTGAGTCGGTGGTGATTGACTGGCTGCTGCGAACCGATTCGCAGTCTGTGGCGCAGATGCTGGGCCTGTCCTGGGGTGTTGTGGATCGGATCATGCAGCGAGCAGTTGCGCGAGGCCTTGCACGGCGCGAAGAGTTATACCCAGTGAACATCAGTGTCGATGAGACCTCTTTTCAGAAGCGCCACGAGTACGTCACGGTGGTGACTGATCAGGACAGCAGTCGAGTGTTGTATGTTGCAGATGATCGCACAACGCAGAGTCTTGATGGATTTTACAAGACGTTGAGCACGCAGCAGTGCGACGGGATTCGTTCGGTGGCGATGGACATGTGGCCTGCGTTTATCCGCTCAACTCTTGAGTCAGTGCCCGATGCGCTGCACAAGATTTCATTCGACAAGTTTCACGTTGCCAAGTACCTGGGGGATGCGCTGGATAAAGTCCGACGCGAGGAGAACAGAACTCTGCAGCGTGATGGCGATACTCGTTTGAATAGAACTCGCTACCAGTGGCTCACCAATCCGAACAACATGAGTCGGGAGCAGAAGCAGCATTTCGCACACTTGCGCCAGAGTACATTGAGAACGGCGCGGGCCTGGGCAATGCGGCAAGAGGCGATGAGCTTGTGGGACTACAAGTCTCGGGGGTGGGCGCAAAAGGGTTGGTCGAGTTGGTTGGGATGGGCACAGCGTTGTCGCTTGGAGCCGATGAAAAAAGTCGGACAAACCATCAAGCGACATCTGTGGGGAATCTTGAACGCAGTGGTGTTAAAGAGTCACAACGGGCATTCGGAAAGCATGAACAGTCGTATTCAACGCATCAAACGACAGGCGTGTGGATTTCGCAACAGAGAACGTTTTCGCAATGCCATTTACTTTCATTGCGGTGGAATGGATTTGTATCCGAAAGCGATCAGCGTGTGAGATTACCCACCTGAAACGATGAAGCCCC
>JAUXWL010000621.1 GCA_030680155.1 Anaerolineales bacterium | reverse complement strand
CCCGTGGACGTCGGGGAATGTCTTGTTCAACAACAGGGATGGAACCTTTACCGTCAAGCTGCGTGGAAGCGAAATTCAAGGACATAACCACTATAAAAAATCCTGGGTATTATTCCAGTTGGTGGCGACCAATATCAAAGGGGAGGAAGTGGGGCGCACTAAAATCTATCAGGAAATTCAACTTTCGCCATGCATGTGTCTTGATCCCTCCACTGGATGCCCGCCCACGCCTGTCATCATAAGAAGGACACCCACTCCCTAAAACCAGACTATGAAAAAAATATTGATCTTTCTTCTTTGCGCTGTTTTACTTTCCGCCTGTTCAATGGAGCAGTTTTTTTTGCTGCCAGTCTCCAGCCCCACGCCTGCGTTGACTTCCACGAACACGTATACGCCTGTGCCCACAGCCACGCCCGTTACACCGACGTTGACTTTCACGCCCACGCCAACCCTGAGCGGTGTGAAACCTCCCACGCCCACGCTTGAAGATACGGCGACTCCTGTTGTCATTGTTACGCCGTTCGACTTGATCACGCCAAATATCACTCCGCTTCCCACCATTCAGATGGACGGATTTATTTCCATCCTTGCTTCACGGGATACATTTTACAAAGGGACAAAATGTTCACCGTCCTCGGTGCGTTTTACGGTGCAGGTCTCTGACCCGGTCAATATAAAATACGTCTTGCTCTTTGCGCGCTTCAAAAGTTTGCGCGCCGAACGCGCCAGCAAGTGGACGAGTATTTCCATGCAAACTGTCGGCGCAGGCACGTTTGTACATGACCTATCCTCCGAGCAGATGTTGGAGGACGCCTTCTTCCAGTCGGCGTGGGTGGAGTATCAGTTGGTGGGGACAACTCAAAGCGGGAAAGAAGCGGGGCGTACCGACATCTTCAAGGAAAGATTGACCATGCTTGAGTGCATCCCGATTCCTACGATGACTCCTGCCACGGTGAAACCATAATGGATTTTCCATCTGAGCTTATCCGCTTTTTGACATCTGCCACGCGCATCGCTGTCTTGACCGGGGCAGGAGTGTCACAAGAGAGCGGACTGCGCACGTTTAGAGACGCTCAGATCGGATTTTGGGCACAGTACAAACCAGAAGATTTAGCCTCACCTGAAGCCTTCGCCCGCGATCCCAAACTCGTCTGGGATTGGTACGCGTGGCGGCGTGAAGCTGTGAAAGGTGTGCGCCCCAATGCGGGGCATTATGCGCTCGTTGAAATGGAATCAAAGACCCCCGAGTTTACGCTCATCACCCAAAACGTGGACGGACTGCATCGCTTTGCGGGCAGTAAAAACGTGCTGGAGTTGCACGGCAATATCCAGCGCGTCCGTTGCGCGGACTGCGGCACGTTTACTGAAATCTGGGGCGATGATAGCGAGTCCGTGCCGACTTGTACTGTCTGTGGGGGATTGCTGCGCCCCGATGTGGTTTGGTTTGGAGAATCTCTGCCGAGGGGAGAGTTGGAATCAGCAGTGCTGGCTGCGCGCTCGTGTCAGGTCTTCTTCTCGATTGGCACGTCTGGCTTGGTCCAGCCTGCTGCTGCATTGGCGCACGCCGCGCGAAACAATGGCTCTGTGATCGTGGAAGTCAACGCCGAACCGACCCCGCTCACTCCCAAAGTGGATTTTGCCTTGCATGGCAAATCGGGTGAGATTTTGCCGAAATTGGTCAAGGCGATGTGGGGGTAGCACTGGAAGACTAATTTTGGCTCTCCCGTTTCTGGCGGGATAACTGCCTACTCACAAGAACTTCTGCCGCGGATTTCGCTAATTTTCGTATCTTCTCAATAACTTGGGGATGGCATACACCGTCCCGAAGGTTTCCTTGAAAAACATGGTTGAGCCGTTCAAACCTTCGGGACGTTTCCACTTCTTTTTGAGATGATACTAATTTTCGCGGATTGAAAAGGAAAATTCGCGTGAATCCGCGTAATCCGCGGCTAAGGTTTGGGCTTTCCTGTTAAAAACGGGAGAGCCCAAATTATTTACTTGATCGCGCTGAACGAGATCACTGCAAAATTATCAAGATGCAATGTCATTCCGCTTTTGGCGGCTTTTGCAGTAAATCCCCAGGTGAGATTATCCCATTTTTCGTTGATGGTCTCCTTGTAAATGACGACCTGGGAGGTGTCGGATGGGTCCCATATCAGGGCGATAAAGTTTCCGTCAAATCCGATTCCGGCCATGAAGTTATACCAGGTGTCCGGGCGGGGTCCAAAACTGCCCAAAAGGTTTTTATTCCCGATGGCATTCACGCCCTGGGTCAGGTTTGCCTGGGGATATCCAAAACCAAACACTCCAAACCTGCGGTACGAATCCGTCTGCCATTCACCGGCATCAAGGATAAACTCGAATTCCGTTCCCCTGTCAAATTTGAATTCGAGCATGACTCCCTGTCCTTCGGTGAAGGTTGCGTTTCTCGCCAGACCAGATTGCCAGTCTGGTTGCCCTGTGATCACATACACACCGTCAGAGAGGGAACCTGTCTGCGCATTATACGTGGACCAGCCATCGGCTGTTTCGAACGTATCAATGGATGTCACTTGAACATCGGACAGGTAAGCGGACAGCATGGAAGGCGGCTGGACTGTCGCGGTTGGGGGGATGGGTGTGGATGTTGGCTCTGGAGTTGACGTGGGAACGGCTGTTGGTTCTTCTGGCGGTGGTGTCGCTTCCGGTGCGGATTGACAGGCTGCCAAAACAAGGACTAAAAAACATACCAAAACTCTAAAATTATATTTCATGTTTGCGCTCCTCCATGAGCGTTCACCCAACGATACTCAATGCCGGGTAGTTTGTACCATCCCCCAATCGGGGGGGCAAAGAGTATTTTGGGTCGTGGGAACTGGTGGGCAATAATCTATTCCCTCTTAAGGCTTCCAATCACTCATGCGCTCGCCGAGTTTGGAGATGCGTTCACGCAACAACACAGCGGCGATGCCGAAGCCAAGCAAGAGGATGCCCGTGCAGCCGACGACCAACAGCACACCCACGCCCGTCAGCAGGAAGGTGGAGGTAAACACGCCCAGTACCACAAAACCGATCGGGAAGAGGGTCATACTGCGCGAGCGGATGACGATGCCATATACCAACACCACCAGCGACTGCACGAACAGCAGGAAGAAATAATCAAGTTCGCCCAGCATCTGGATGTAGGTCGTGCCGAGCAAAATGAACTGCGAAAGCATGCCCATGATAAACGCGCCCGCCTTGCTCTCCGCGCGCACCAGCAGGTAATGCTGGATCAACCCCAACAGCGCCGCGCCGATGGAATAGAACTGCGGTTCATCCACATTCAACTCGCCGAGGATGATGAAATACGAAAGCAGATACAAACCATTGGCAGGTAGCGCCAGCCACGCGCTCCGTTTTGCAAAGGCTTCGACTGCCCACAACGTGGCGGCGATTGCGACGGGAAGCGCCGCATCCAACCCGCCGAGAATGGGCGCCGCTATCGAGACGAAGACCCCTACGCCGAGACCGCTGTACAGCAGGGCTTCGTCCCAGCCTTCGGCGCGTTTCATGGAGCGCAAGATGAAGCCTGCCACATAGTACATCACTGCCAGCACGATGACGGGGTGAATCCATTGGGTCACATCGAAAATGCGGAATAGGAAAGTGACAAAAAGTGGCAGGGTCAAAGTAAAGGCGTAGAACAATTTTGCCTGGCGATAGACCAGGCTCACGGTCAGGGCGAGAAGCGTGTAGACTGCAAATCCGATTGCGGCGATGTTCACGTCGTTTTCCGCAAAGAGGAGCAGATAATTCGCGCCTGTAATCAATCCACCAATGCCGCGTGTGATGATGCGCAACGGGCGCGGATTGGTGAAGGTCAGGTGCGCCAGCAGGTCAGTGATGATCCATACGAGACTGTAGACGAGCAGGTGATAGGTTTCGCGGGTGACATCGAAATCACGCAGGATCAGGAATGCCCCTATGCTGAACAGCGCGGGCGCGCCAATTTCAAACCAGCCATTTTTACGCAGGTACATTTCTGCGATGAAGAGCAAGCCAATGACCAGCGCGTACCATCCGCCTGTTTCTTTTGTCGTGACCAGCGCGGCGAACGAGACGAGCGTGCCGAGAGCCAGTGCGCTGTTGCGAAGCGTGAACGACCAACTTTCTTTTGAGCGGATTGCCAAACCTGCGAAGAAGTAGAAAACTGCCAACGTGGTAAGCGCGGGAAGCCAGGCATCCACATCGAAGGCATCAAGTGTGAAGATGAGCGCCAGCGGAAGCGTTGTCGCGGGAATGTAGCCAAGCAGGGCATTGCGATAGGCCAGCGCATAAACGGCAAGGAAGATGGTGAACGCCGCATAGCAAATGGCGATATGTGTCGATTCGTTTTGGAACAACAGCGCCGTCAATGTGTAGGCAGTGAACAACGCGCCAAAGATTCGCAGCGGCAGGCGCCATTCGAGATTTGCCTTCCAATCTTTTTTCAAGAGCAAGTCAGGCAACAGGAAGAGGATGCTGATGCCGAGTAGTTGGTAGCCGATAAAGACATCCAGTTTCTTGATGAGATCGAGATTGAAGAATGCGAAGTAGGCAAAAACGAAATTGAGGAGCGCCAAACTCCACAACCACCAACGGGTGCGGAGAATATGCAGGGCGGCGTAGATGACTGCAACACCCAGCGAAACGAGCAAGCCGAGCCACATGCCATGTGAGAAGCCCGTGATGACACCCAGTCCAAATGTGGGGATGGACGCCAGTAAAATGGGCAGACTGTATTTACGGATCGTTTCGAGTCTGTGCAGGGGTTCGCTTGCCACTGCCAGCATTGTGCCCCAAACCATCAACACGATGGTCGAACCGAGGGTTTCAAGGTCAAAGGCGGCCGCAAGGAACCACGGCATGGGGATCAGTGCGCCCGCCGCCAGCCATGCAAAAGCAAAGAACGGGTAAAGCAGATTGGAGAGGATGAAGAACACCCCCGCCATGCCCCAGACAAAAAAGGCGGCCAGATGCCAGAGCGATGGGTTGGATGGCTCGACGATATTGACTCCAAAGATGGAGATCGAAGCGAACAGCGTCATGCCTTGCACTGCCTGCACCGCAAGGAACAGCGGGAGGGCAAATTTTTCGTCCCGCCATTTTCTCACGAGCCAGACACCGCCCAGTCCCAGCAGCGCGGCGATGCCCGCCAATACGGTATACAACTCGGCTTGCGACTCGAAGACGTCACCCATGCGGATGAGCGAAAGAGTCAACGCGCCGAACGCGGTAATGCTGAAGAGGCGCGAGTCGTACAGCCATGTGCTGACGCTCCACACCGCCGTCATCAACAGGAACACGACGGCCCAATACCCCGCACTGGCTGCGTCCGAAAAATTGAAGGAAGTCCGCATTGTGACTTCAATGTTGTTCGCTGTGATGATTAACAGGAAGGAAAAAACAATGAAGAGCGCGAAACTTGGCTGCGGCAATCGTTTTTTGATGATGTGCGCAAGTCCGCCGAAGATGAGCGTGCCGATGATGAGGATGGGTAATCTCAATGCAGGGACTGCCGCACCGACAAACGTGGCGGCGGCAATGACAAAGAACGCGCCAAGATATAGATATATCTTGATCGCCGCTTCGCTTGTCAGCGTCTGCAAGAGGGATGGGCGCGGACCTTCAGGGACAACCGGCTCGCGTCTTTCCATCGGGACGGCTGGCTGCCTTTCAGCGACATTCGCTTCGGGTTGGGCATCCGCTGCATGGGGAGTGACAGCCTGGGGCGGGGGCTGCAGCTGCAGCGATTTGTCCTGAGTAGTAGTCGCAGGATCAAAGTCGAAATCGTAGCGGCGGCGGATCAAGTTCGCGTTTTGGGTTTCGAGCAGGTCGCTTTTTTCCCAATCGTCGATTTCCTTCAACAGGACGTACCGAGCGCCGCGATCCAGTTTGTTGGAGTTGGCGCGCTTCTGCACCATGCGGTTTGCAGGAGAATTCAGCGCGGCCAGCGCGTTTGCACGGATGTACTTGTTCGCATCCTTGCGCGCGATCACTTCCAATTCCCTGCGGATGGCTTCGCTGCTGAACGAGATGCCGTTTAACCGCGCAATTGCCGCTGCGCGATCTTCCTCTTTGCCGCCTCTTAATGCGGCCAGAATTTCATTTAAGATTTCTTCCGGTTTTTGATTATCGTTTTGATGCATGTCAACCTCGGCGCTGATGATTACCTGATTCGATGGAGCAGGGGATGTCTGCCTGACTGGGGCTTGCGCTTCGTCACGCGTGATGTCGCTGTTTTCATTGAGTTCCTGTTTGATCTTTTCCAGCCCTGTTTTTGTTTGAAAGAACCATAAAATTATAAGGACGGGGATCGACCAGCAGGCGAATGCTCCGCTGGCTCCAGCAATGAAATCCAGGATGACTGCGCCCAGCGGCACAGCCGTGCGGATGCCCGCGTAGATCAAAGCCTGCTGACCATGTTTGCGGACAAATGCGCTGTCTTTGTTATTCACATATTGAAGTAAAACAAGATGCCATAACGCGGAACCGAGCACGCCAAAAATGAAATTGAGCGAGTCTGCAATTTCACCCCTACAGGTTAAGGAAGGTGTTGAACAAATCGTCGAGCCGATGCCCATCCCCACAATAAAGAAGAATGTTGTCACGGTGACAATCGGTGATACTCTCAGCCAGCTATACGCGCTCCGCGCCAGCCGTTCTTCAGATGGTTTTTGCATACGACCTCCTCTCTTTGGTCTATAATGCCCGCGGTCATATCATGCCCGCAGGGTACAAATTGCGCTTTCCCGCCTTTGAAAAAGCGCGATTTGTGACCGCGCTGGGTATAATTTCTTCCTATTATTACCTGAAAACCAAAATTAAACCGCCAAAAAGTATCACTATTTTGGCGGCGAATTTTCAGAAAATAAAAAGCCAGGCGTTTCAACCTGACCTTTGGGTGTGTTTGCTCATCTCGATGCCTTTCTAAAAAAAACAACCACAGATAAACCCAGATTAACACGGATAGCGATCTATCCCTTTCATCTGGGTTTATCTGTGGCGAAATTTTACGCGATTTCTATTTGAGGTAGGGCTGCACCTAAACGTGGTAGAAGTCTTTTGCCACAGATTATCACGGATTTTTGAATTCAGTCTGCGAAAATCCGTGAAATCCGTGGCAGAATCTTTGCGTTGCTACAGACTCCACGGTTTACTGCGGTGATACCCTATTTGATGACAACCCCGCTTCGCGCTGGAATGGTGACCTGATCGCCCGCGATAATGGGTTCACCAAAGATGGCTTCTGCCTTCCCACCCAACGGGAGTTGGATTGTCTTTTCCATATCAGCGGTGTTGAGGGCGGTGACGATCTCTTCGCCTTCATGTACGCGGGCGTAGGCAACCACTTGATCCTGCGAGTACAGGCGTTTGTAATCGCCGCGTCGTAGAGTCTCCTGTTTCTTGCGCAGGGTGATACAGGACTTCGCGTAGTCAAGTAGGTCTTTGTCCCATTTTGATTCGTCCCATGGGAAGGATTTGCGGCATTCGGGGTCATGTGCCCCGTCCACGCCGACCTCGTCGCCGTAGTAGATGCAGGGTGCGCCAGGGTAGGTGAAGAGGAACAGCCACGCCAGTTTCAATGCTTCCTTGTCTCCATGCACGCAGGAGAGATAGCGCGGCGTGTCGTGACTGTCGAGCAGATTCAGCTGGGCAAATGTGACATCGCGTTTGTACAAGCCGAGGTTATGATCGATGCGATTGGCGAATTCATGCGCGTCAATGGTGTGCTGGATGCCGTGATAATTTCCCTGCTTGTGCAGGACGTGCATATCCAGCTTTTTGGGGAAGAATGCCAGGCATGGCTTGGTTACTTCGTAGTTCATCACCGCGTCAAACTGATCGCCTTGCAGCCAGCGCTGCGACTCGTGCCAGATCTCGCCGACGATGTATGCTTCGGGGTTGACCGCCCGCACACGGTTGCGAAATTCCTGCCAGAATAAGTCATCGTCAATTTCGGTGGGCACATCCAAACGCCAGCCGTCTACGCCGAGTTTGATCCAATGCTCGGCAACCTCGAAGAGGAATTCGCGCACGGCGGGTGTGCTCGTGTTGAACTTGGGCAGGGCGGGTAAATTCCACCAGCCGCGATAACCGATGGCGGTCAGGCTGTCTTCGTTATGGAGCAGTTTCTGCTCGTGCGGTGTCGGATATGCCCCCCAATGTTTGTGTCCGCTTAAGCGTTCGAGATCGAAGTAAAACCAGTCCTTGTAGGGGGAGCCGTTGCCGTTTTCCAGTACATGGTGGAATTGCCAAAACCCTCGTGACGCGTGGTTGAAGACGCCATCGAGCACAATGCGGATGTCCTTGCTGTGTGCCTTTTCCAACAGGTATTCAAAGGCCTTGTTGCCGCCGAGCAGTTCATCCACATTGTAATAATCAAAGGTGTGATAGCGGTGATTGCTTGCCGAAGCAAAGATCGGGTTCAAATACAGGGCGGTGATGCCGAGGTCTTTCAGGTAGTCCAGTTTTTCAGCAACGCCGTACAGGTCGCCGCCTTTATACCCGTGCGGTGTTGGCGCAGAATCCCAGTCTTCAAATTGGAATTTTCCATTCTGTCTCTCGCTGCGTGCAAAGCGGTCAGGAAAGATCTGGTAAAAGACAGCGTCTTGTACCCATTGGGGAGTGGTTGTCATGAGTTAACCTCAAATTGGAGTGATGCAGGGTTCAAAACCTGCAAGGGGTAATTCTACTTCACTTACCAAAGCGGAGTGCGGACTTCAGTCCGCTATGTTGCAGACTAAAGTCTGCACTCCGTTGCTGTAATTTGATCCATGCCACTGAAGATTTATGTCAAAATCATTCCGCCGTATGCGGGCAGGAACAAGCGCTTCATTCGTCCTTCAACCTGAATCCTGCACTCCGAACTGGTCCCCAACTGACAGAGCGACTCAGTCACATCCAACTCCAGCGAGATGTCCTGTTTTGAGACATTCATTACACACAACGCACTGGTTCCATTTTCAATGCGTCGATAGGCAATCACCTGGTCATTTACAAATACTGTTTCCCGTACACCATGCGTCAGTGCGGATTCGTGCTTGCGAAGTGCGATGAGGTCGCGATAGAACTCGAATACCTCGCGGTTCTGTTCATCACCCCACAGCATGGGCATGCGTCCCTCCTCGTGGATGGCACGTCCGTTCTGCATCATGTCGCGCGGCTGGGAGAGCCCCACTTCCGTGCCGTAGTAAATGACGGGTGCGCCAGTCAATGTGAACTGGCACAGTGCGGCAAGTTTGAGCTTGCGGACATCGCCTTTGGCAACCCACAGGAAACGGTTCATGTCGTGGTTGTCGAGAAAGGATGGGCGTGAGAAAGTCTCGGGGAAGTAGGATTCATGGCGGTCAAGAAATTCCGCAAGCTGGCGGGCATTCCACTTGTCGAAGGCGAAGGTGTTGCGCAACCCTTCCAACAACATGAAATCGAGCGCGCCGTCCATGCCGCCTTCGAAGGTGAGCTGCGAGTCGGGCGGGTCCACGGCTTCACCAAACGTCCATGATTCGGGGTTGGTGGTGCGGGTGGTCTTGCGGAAGTCGGCGTAGAAATCGGGCGTGGGACCAATGCAATAATCCACGCGGAAACCGTCCACGCCGAGTTCGAGCCAGTATTTGGCGGAGCCTGTCACATGCTGGCGGGCAGCCGTGTGACGCAGGTTGATCTGCGGCAGGGTCTTCACGCCGAAGAAGGTCTTGTATTTTTCGGGGTGTTTTTCAAAGGTGTACCACTGCACGAAGGGACTCTTCTCGTCTGCAACAGCTTCGAGAAAACTGGGATGTTTATTTGACCAGTGATTTGGCACGAAGTCCATGATGATGCGGATGCCGTG
>JAUXWL010000612.1 GCA_030680155.1 Anaerolineales bacterium | reverse complement strand
TCATGGTCGGGCCGAAAAAAACCTGCGAACTTTACAGCCATGAACATTATTGTAAAAGCAAACAGAACGCGGGTCAATGTCCCCCCCTTTCAAGTGTACAATTGGCAAAAAGGAGAACCCATCATGGCAGTTGAAGGCAATCATGGCATGTGGGGCGACCTGCACCGCCCCGACATGACCCCTGAACAGACCGATTTCAGCATCATCGGCATTCCATTCGACGGGCTTGCCAGCGCGCGAAAGGGGGCGGCTCTTGCGCCCGAACGCCTGCGATTCTGGTCTCATCATTTGACTCCCTTCAGTGAGGACAGAACCCGCCTCGGGGACTTAACCATAGCTGATCTGGGCGACATTGAGATTCGCCACCCTGAAACAGATTTCAACCTCGTCCTCAAACGCGTGGCGACCCTGCCAAACATCCCCATCATCCTTGGCGGTGACCATTCCGTGACCATCCCCGTTCTGCAAGGGCAGCGCGAACGCTACAAAGACCAGCGTCTCGGCGTGCTGTGGGTGGATGCCCACCCCGACCTGTGCGATTTCTTCGACGGCTCGCGCATCTCCCATGCCAACACGATGCGCCGCGCATTGGAATTCGGCATCGAACCGCACGACGTTTGCATGGTCGGGTTGCGTTCATGGGAGGAACAGGAAATTGACCTGATCGAGAACGGCGGTATCCACGTCTACACCGCTGCAGATGTGGCGGAACGCGGTATGAGAAAAGTGGCAGACAGCGTCTACAACATACTTAACGACTGCGACGCCGTTCACATCTCGCTCGATATTGACTGCCTCGACCCATCCGCTGCGCCGGGCACGGGTATCCCTGAATTCGGCGGATTAACCTCCCGCGATGTGCTGACCCTGCTCAAAGGCATGCAGGGACTCCCGCTCGCTGGTCTGGATGTGGTGGAGATCGCCCCGCCGCTCGACCCGTCTGAAGCCACCGTTTTTGCAGGCTTGAAGATCATCATGGAATACATCGCCGTCATTGCGCGTGAAAAACAGAAATAAGAGTACCGCGAGATTTATCTTGCGATGGGGGGCGCAAAATGAATTTTGCGGTACGAAATGGGAGCTTTATATGACCATCAACCTTGAAACACTTGAAATCACCCACAACCCCGCCGAAAACCGTTTTGAAGTCTTGATCGACGGCGTACTCTCGAAACTCGATTACATCGAAGACGGGGATACGATAGTGATGACGCACGTTGGCGTCCACCCGGAACACAGGGGCGGCGGCGTGGCGGGTAGAATCACACAAGCCGCGCTGGAGTATGCAAAGGAAAGATCATTGCGCGTGATCCCGATGTGTTCGTATGTCGCGGCATATATTCGCAGGAATCCGCACTACATTGAATTGACCAGGCATCAAGAAAATTAACGCAGGAGCGGATGGCGATCCGCCCCTGCCAACATCAACAGATCCTCGGCAGCATTTCCCCCGGCAGCATATCCACCAGCCTTGTTCCCCCAATTGCCGTTCGCATTCTCACCTGCGACTTTCCAAACCCGATCACTCTTCCAATGATGGCGGATTCTTCGCCGTATTTTGTTTTCTTCATCGCATCCAAAATCTTTTCCGCATCGCCTGCCTTCACGAACGCGACCAGCTTCCCCTCATTCGCCACAAACAGCGGATCAAACCCCAGCATCTCGCACGCCGCGCGCACCGCAGGCTTGAACGGCAGTGTTTCTTCTTCGATTTCAATCGTCACATTCGACTGCTCGGAGATTTCAACCAACGAAGTCGCCAGTCCGCCGCGGGTGGGGTCGCGCAGCACATGGATTTCGCCCACCGCGAGCATCGCCTCCACCAGATGATTCAGCGGGGCAACGTCACTTTCGAGCATGGTTTCAAATCCCAGATCTTCACGCGCCGAAAGGACAGCAATGCCGTGATCGCCAATCGTCCCGGAGACGATGACCACATCGCCTTCCTGCGCATTCGCGCCAGAGATATTCACACCATCCGCGATCCTGCCGATGCCCGACGTGTTGATGAATAACCGATCCGCGCCGCCTTTTTGCACCACTTTCGTATCGCCCGCCGCGATGTAAACCCCTGCTTCTTCCGCCGCTGCCTGCATCGAAGCGACCACACGCTGCAACACATCAAACGACAAGCCTTCCTCCAAAACAAAACCGCAGGTTAGCGCAGTCGGTTTCGCGCCGACCATTGCAAGGTCGTTCACGGTTCCGCAAATCGCCAAACGTCCAATATCACCGCCGGGGAAAAATAACGGCGAGACCACATGTGAATCTGTGGTCAACGCGAAGCGTTGCCCATCAATTTCAACGACAGCCGAATCGTCCAACGCGCGCGGCGCGGCTTGGCCCAACTCGGGGAGAAACAGCCGCCGCAGCAGGTCGCGGCTCAAGGTCCCGCCTGAGCCGTGGCCGAGGATCACCGCCTCATTCGGGCGCAGCGGCACGGGGCAGGTATATCCCTCAAAATCAAATTCATTCATACGCCACATCCCGATGATATTTGTAATACGCGGCGCACGCGCCCTCGGCAGAAACCATCGGCGCGCCGAGCGGCGTTTGCGGTGTGCATTCTTTGCCGAACGCAGCGCACTGAAGCGGCTTTTTCAAGCCCTGCAAAATCTCGCCCGCCATGCACAGCGGCGACTCTTGCGTGAATATATTTCCAACGTCGAATCTTATTTCCGCATCGAACTCTGCGAAATCAGGACGCAAGCTCCAACCGCTCTGCGGGATGACGCCGATGCCGCGCCATTTTCGATCCACGGATTGGAAGACGCTTCGGATCGTTCTTTGAGCTGATTCGTTACCCCCGAACCTGACCGCCCGCTGATATTGATTCTCCGCTTCGGCGCGCCCTGCTTCGAGTTGTTGTATCGCCGCCACCATGCCATTCAACAGGTCGATCGGCTCGAAGCCTGTGACGACAATTGGCACGCGATATTTCTCGGCAATCGGCGGATACTCATGAAAGCCCATCACCGCGCAGACGTGACCCGCTGCAAGAAACGCCTGCACGCGATTACGCCTGGAACTGAGGATCGCCTCCATCGCAGGCGGCACGCGGACGTGTGAAACAAGCGCCGAAAAATTCTGTATATTCTTATTCTTCGCCTGCAAGACCGCCATGGCATTCGCAGGAGCCGTCGTTTCAAAACCGATGGCGAAAAATACGACTTCCTTATCAGGGTTCGCTTCCGCGATCTGCACGGCTTCGAGCGGCGAATAGACCACGCGCACATCCCCGCCATTCGCGCGGACGGAGAACAGGTCTTTCGTTGAGCCTGGCACGCGCAGCATGTCACCGTAGGAGGTGAAGATTACATCGGGGCGCGAGGCAATGACGACGGCTTTGTCGATCTGTTCGAGCGGCGTCACACAGACGGGGCAGCCCGGCCCATGCACGAGCTCGATCTGCGGCGGCAGCATGGCATCGAGTCCGTGATGCAGGAAGGCATGCGTCTGTCCGCCGCAGATTTCCATGATGACCCAGTTTTGGGTGACGATGGATCGAATCTCACGCAGCAGGGATTTTACTTTTTCGGGGTTACGGTATTCGTCAATATATTTCATGAGGTATTTTGTGCCGCAAGATTTATCTTGCGGTTTATCTTGCGGTTTATCTTGCAACAGCAGCGCAAAATAAATTTTGCGGTACTTTTCATTCGTTCAACGCTGCTTCAAAGAGGTGTTTTGTGTCGCAAGATAAATCTTGCGGTTTATCTTGCGATAGCAGCGCAAAATAAATTTTGCGGTACTTTTCATTCGTTCAACTCTGCTTCAAAATTCGAGACTTCTTGAAGCAGTTTAAGGGTTTCCTGCGCTTCCTCTTCATCCATGAGGCTGATGGCAAAGCCGACGTGGATCAGCGCGTAATCACCGATCTTTGCTTCGGGGATGTAGGCAAGGCAAATTTCCTTGACAATGCCGCCAAAGTCAATTTTTGCCATGCGGAGATTGTCTTTTTGGTAGATGTTGGTTAGTTTACCGGGGATGGCGAGGCACATAATTTTTTCTCCCTCACCCTAGCCCTCTCCCAGAGGGAGAGGGGACAGGTGATTTGCGATCACAGCCTGACCCAACGCCAGACCGCCGTCATTGGTTGGGACTTGCTTGTGGAAGTACACAATAAAGCCTTCGTTCTCTAACCCGGTACGGACAAGATTTAACAACACCTGATTTTGCCACACGCCGCCGGAGAGGACAACTTCGTTCAGGGTGGTTTTTGTGCGGGCTTGTTTGCAAACATCCACAGCGATCTGGGCGATGGTGCGATGGAATCTTGCGCCGATCATGCCAGTGGATTCTTCTGCGCGGAGGTCGTGGATGATGGCGTTGAATAGTTTTTTTACTTTTATTGTTTCGTTTATTTCGTATGGATACGCTTCCGCCGAGGCCATGAACGGCTTGGACAAAATTTCCATTTCGATGGCGGCTTGCGCTTCGTAGGTGACATCGCTGCGGACTCCGCTGAGGCTTGCCACGGCGTCGAAGAGACGTCCCATCGAGGAGGTGGACGGGGCGTTGATTTTTTTGTCCACTTGTTGTTGGATGATTTTTATGGCTTGCTGATCCAGTTTTTGCAGGAAGGGCAGGTCGTCAATGTCAACGCCAAGCGCGTGGGCATATCCCACTGCAATGCGCCACGGGTGGCGGATGGCAGAGTCACTGCCGGGGAGGGGCAAATATTCGAGGTGGGCAAACCGCTCAAAGTCCGCGTAGGAGGCGAGGAGGATTTCTCCGCCCCAGATCGCGCCGTCGGTTCCGTATCCCGTGCCGTCGAAGGAGAGTCCGATCACGCGTTTGTTTTCAAGTCCGTTATCCGCCATGCAGGCGGCGATGTGGGCGTGGTGATGCTGGACGGGGATAAGTTGCAGGTTTAAGGTTGCACGTTGGGCATAGTGGGTGGTGAAGTAGTTTGGATGCAGGTCATGCGCGATGAGCTCAGGCTGGACGCGGAAGATATGCGAGAGATGTTTTATGCCCTGCTCAAAGGATTCATAGGTTTCGGCGTTTTCCATGTCGCCGATGTGATGGCTGAGAAAGGCGTATCCATCACGCGCCAGGCAAAATGTATTTTTGAGTTCACCGCCGACGGCGAGAGTTGGCTTTGTATTGAAGGGAAGTTGAACGGGATAGGGAGCGTATCCGCGTGAACGGCGGAGGAAGACAGTGGACGGTGGACGATGGACCGAATGGTCTACGGTCTGCGGTCTATCGTCCATTCTCACCACCGAATCATCACACCTCACATGAATGGGGCGGTCATGCAAGAGGAAGGCATCGGCAAGCGGGGAGAGACGTTCGAGGGCTTCTTCGTTTTCGATGGCGATGGGTTCTTCACTGAGGTTGCCGCTGGTCATCACCAGCAGGGCGGGAGCGGATTCGCGCGCGAGGACGGGGTCGGTTTGGTTGAGCAGCAGATGATGCAGGGGCGTGTAAGGCAGCATGATGCCGAGCGTGTCCATGTTTGGCGCGACGATCAGGTAATTCGCGCCGCGCTTTTTTTCGAGCAGGACAATCGGCTTTTCGCGGCTGGTCAGCAGGTTGGATTCATCTTCGTTTACGATGCAGCTATTCTTTATGGTTTCCAGGTCGGCTGCCATGAGCGCAAAGGGTTTGTCCACGCGCCCTTTGCGGCGGCGAAGTTCCTCCACTGCAATGGGGTTGCCCGCGTCGCAGGCGAGATGGAATCCGCCGAGACCTTTGACGGCGACGATCATACCTTCGCGGAGCAGGCGGCGGGTTTTCAGGATCGCAGAGAGGCGATATTCAATGGTGGAAATATTGGAATGCAGACTCGGAAAATGGGTGTGAGTCTCTCGCAGCGTGACGAATGGTCCACACTTGGAGCAGGCCACAGGTTGGGCGTGGAAGCGTCGGTCCAGCGGATTTTCGTATTCGGCGCGGCAGTCGTCGCACAGCGGAAAATCCGCCATGGTGGTGTTGGGGCGGTCGTAGGGAATATCCTTGATAATGGTGAAGCGCGGTCCGCAGTGGGTGCAGTTGATGAAGGGGTACAGGTAGCGTTTGTTGTGCGGGTCGAAGAGTTCGCGCTCACAATCGGAGCAGATGGCGGTGTCGGGGGAGATGGGTTGATAGGCATCTTCGATGCTGGTCGAAGGTCGAATGTCAAAGGTTGGGAATTCGATATTGGATAATTCGGCCCGTGAGTTGATCGAGGCAATCCGCGCCAGAGGAGGGGCATCCGCCTGAAGCTTGTAGACGAAACGTTCAACCTGTGACTTGTGACCTTGTACCAAAATCTCCACGCCCCCCGATGTATTCCGTACCCAGCCGCGCAAATTCAACTGCTTCGCCAAACCATACACGAACGGGCGAAAACCAACCCCTTGTACCACCCCTGTTACGTTGATTTTCTGTGCCATGCTGCCTCGCGGGCTGGTGCGTTTTACTCCACGTCAATGCTTTCGAGCTTTACATCATCTCCACTGACCAACGTCAAGCGATGACTCCGACAACTGGGACATGCCGCCACGATCTCTGTGGGATGAAAAACCGTCTCACAATCGAGACATTTCATCTCCGCCTGCACGCGTTGGAAGTGCAGCACGGCTTTTTCCGCCAGTGTGCCTTTGGCGATGTCGTCCCAATAGAATTGGATGGATTCCTCCCGTTCATCGGAAAGTTCACCCATCAGCAAATTGACGCGCACGATGCGTTTGTCGCCGGCGTTTTGTAATGCGATCTCAAGCAGGTTTTGGGTTAGCGATAGTTCATGCATCCCCTTAAACGTACCCCCTTGTCCCCCTCAATCCAAGATGGATAAAGTCACTCCTGCCGCTGATATTCTTCTGCGCGCTTTATGACTTGTTCGATCAAATCTGTGACAATCCGAGCCGCGAAGGGAACTGCATCCGCAACGGGTTGCGAAAGTTCCTCGCTGAAATCATAGACCCGCCTGGTCGAGATGCCGACGATCTCCACATCTTCTGGCAAATCCGCGCCCATTGTCCTGCCCAATTCAATGGCATTTTGCAGCGATGTGTCATGCGCACTGGCAGTGTGATACGCCGAATAATTCGGCAGGTCGCTCAACTTTAGGATCAAGATCGAACCCGGGTCATCATCCACTTTGAACGAATCGACCAGGATCGCGCGTTGATAGCCGATCAAATGCTCCATCAAGCCCAGCCCGCCCAGCGAAAGACATTCCACATCCACGGTATGCCCCGCTCCTTTCAGGGCCGGGGTGAGGATTGAGATCAATTGCCTGCGCACTTCTTCGGCGACCCTCCAGCCAACGCCATCATCACCGAGGATCGGATTGCCGAGACCAACAACCAGGGTTTTCATTTGACCATTAATTCGCTAATTCCGCCATCTTTGCCACCAATTGTACGCGCGCCATCTGCAGCCGCTCCATGGCGGCTTTTGCAACCGCCTTCATCAGCCCAACAGAAAGATACGAATCCAATTCACACAAGGCGCGCAGGGCAGAAGCGTCAATCTTAATGACGCTGCAGGGTTTATCGGCGCGCAGAGTGGCAGTATAGCGGTAAGGTTCGATCAAAGCCGAGATCCCGAATATTTCTTCAGGATTAATCTCGCCAATGAAATATTCCTTCCGATAGTCCGGCATGTTCTCAGTGGTCACCACCATGTAATACGGCAGGTTCCCCCTGGTCAGGAAAAATAACGCGTCAGCGGGGGTATTTGCCTCGCATATCACGTCGCCTGTGTTGAACTGTAATTCCCGGGCGATTGTGGCTACTGCCTTCAGCTCTTTCTCGTCCATGAAGGCGAAAAATGGAAAGCGCTGCAGACGTTCAAGAGAAATCATGGTAACTCCTTCCTGGTAGAACCTGTCTGAAGAATGCGCTATGGCGGCATCATTTGCGACGCTGTGCCGCGCGTCATTCTGGATTTTTGCCTGCTTCTGCTCAACAGAACTGCTTCAACACTTCGACAGGATTCCCGTCCGCATCTCGAATGGTGATCTCCAAAGGCATCTGCCCGGGCAGCGAATGGGTGGCGCACCCGAAGCATGGGTCATACGCGCGGAACGCCATCTCCACCATGTTGAGCAGACCCTCGTTTACAACCCCATTCTTGATCAGACTCTCCGCCGCCTTCTTCGTGGACATCTGGATCGGCGCGTAATTATTGGTGGTGCCGACGATGAGATTCGCCCTGGTCACGATGCCCCGCTCATCGGTCCAGTAGTGATGCGTGAGAGTCCCGCGCGGCGCTTCAACAATGCCGATGCCCTCGGTGGGAATTTCCGTCGGCTTCGTATGCACATTCGGCGACGTGATCTCCGAGTCGGTGACCAATTCCAGCCAGCGTTCGGCCGCGTACAGCAGTTCGATCAGGCGCGCCCAATGGGTGGCCAGGCGTTGATGCACAGGCTTGCCGCCGAGCGTTTTGTAGAACCTGTCATATTCCTCCTGCGCCAGCGGAGTCGCCATGCCATCGGATGCGTTGAGGCGCGAGAGCGGAGTTGCCATATACACGCCTGAGTCGATGCCATCCACAAAGCCCTTCCAGCCGATATTCTTGAGATACGGGAATTTGAGATAGGTCCACGGCTCCACATGTTCGGCAATGTGATTCATGTATTCTTTGGGTTCATACTTGATGAACTCCGCCCCGTTCGGGTCGACGACGCGCACTTTGCCGTCATAGAAGTTGACTTTGTTATTTTCATCCACCAAACCCATGTAATAGGTGTGATGGGTGTACACATCGCCGAGGATCAAGTCTACATACGCCTGGTTGCCAAGCACGATCTCGTTGAAAAGTTCGAGGCTGAACTGCGCGAAATCCACAGCCCAATGACCCATCTCTTCGATCTCTTTGCGCTGTTCTTCGGTGATGCCTTTGGTCATGCCGCCCGGGATGGACGAGCACGGATGCACCTTGCGCCCGCCGAGCATCTCAACGACCGTATGCCCATACTTGCGCATCTGAATGACCTTGCCGCCAATCTCCAGCCCCACTTTATGGATCACGCCAAGGATGTTGCGTTCGGCGACGGGCGCGTCGGGTCCCATCACGAAATCGGGGCCGCCCAGCGCGTAGAAGTGGGTGGTGTGGTCGGTGCAGTAGAACGCGGAATACAGCAGTTCGCGCAGCATCTTTGCCGCGCGCGGCGGGTCGACCTTGTAAACCGCATCCGCCGCCTTGGAGGCCGCCATGTGGTGCGCCTCGGGGCATACGCCGCAGATACGGTTCGTCAACAGCGGCATCTCCTCGATGGGACGCCCCACTACGAAGCGTTCAAACCCGCGCAGTTCGGGGATCTGAAAATACGAGTTGGCGACATTCCCTGCATCATCGAGGAATATCTCGATCTTGCCGTGTCCTTCCAGGCGGGTGACGGGGTCAATGGTGATTCGTTGGGTCATGGTGGCTCCTTTGGAAGGATGAATTATGAAGGATGAAGGATAAAAATACAGACAGAGTAAACCTTATAGAGGCTATTCATCCTTCATCATTCCGCCTTCATCCTTGCTTTTTCACTTTTCCAGCGACGAGGCGTTGTCGTGCAAATCCTTGATGAGGTGCGCCCGCGCCGAAACCTCCTCCATTTTGAGCGAGGCATATTGCGAGGCTTCCTTCATCAATTTTTCGACCACGTCCGCGGGCAGAGTCTTGAGAGCTTCGTGTGAATAGCCTTTCTCCTCGAGATACTCTTCGATGAGGGCCCGTTCCAAAAGCGCATTGCGGTCTTCGGCGGGTTCTGTTTGTTCGATTGGCTTGGTAGTCATGTCATCCTCCTTTACTTAAACTGATGAACTGACATACATACAATAGCACGGATCACTTCACCTTCCAAGCATCCCTGTTCGCTTTGAGCAGGGAGCCAGCCAGGTTGAAGCGATACACCTGTCCTGTTGGGTCAGGGATGCCGTCGAGAATACGGTCAATCTCCTCCGGCGTGGTCGCATCAATGACCGATGAAAAGGCAGTAATCAGTCGCGCGCCATAATCCATCACTCCTTCGGCGGGGCCGTAACAGCCGATGCACTGCGCCCCCGCCCCCGGACAGCGGGCATCACATCCACTGCGCGTGGCGGGCCCGTTGCAGGGAATCCCCTGCTCGAGCAGGCACAAGTCTGGGTCAACTGGCGCGATATCTTGAATGCGCTTGAACTCCTTGATGGATTTGACATTCCGCGCCCGCGGACATTCATCACAGACGGTCGAATCACCCGCGCCGATCACTGTTCCCTTCGGCGGGAGTTCGGCTTCGCCTTTGACCACTTTGATGACCAGGTCGATCACCGCCGCGATCTGATGCGACTCAGGCGGGCAGCCCGGCATGAAATAATCCACATCCACCACCTGTTCGAGCGGACGTAAAACCTTTGCCAGCGTGGGGATATGCAATTCGCCTTCGGGTACGTCATACGTGGCGCGCGGATAGATCTCGTTTGGGTTATCGGTCGTGATGGTGTTGTATGCCGTGTGGACAATATCGCCGACGGGGCTGAGATTTGCCAGTCCGGGGATGCATCCCTCACAAGCGCATGAACCGAATGCGACCAATATCTTCGATTTCTGCCGCAGAAGTTTGGCAAGATGTTCGTTCTCATCATTGCGGATTCCGCCATTGAAGAGTGTGAGCAGGATCGAGCCATCTTCCATGGCTTCGACATCCTTATACTTCGCATCCATTGCCACGGGCCAGAAGACGACGTCGAAGTTCGCGTCCACATCCAGAATTTTTTCATGGGTGTTCAATACGGCGATCTCACATCCGCCGCAAGAAGCAGCCCAGTACATTGCGAATTTTGGTTTGCCGCCATTAACTGTCATGCTGGCACCTCCTTTTGGGAGTTATCAGTAATCAGTAATAAGTCATCAGGCTGTTCACTGATTACTGATAACTGCTCACTGCTCTTCCCCCAACAGAGCGGACCCAACTTCCGTATCTCCTCCACGAACGCGGTCGTTTCGCTGGCGAAGCGCGCGCCTTCCGCCGCGCTTGCCCACACGAGTTTCACGCGTTCAGGCTCGATGCCGAGTCCTTGCAGGACCCGTCGGAGCAGGAGAAAACGGCGCAGGGCTTTGTAATTCTGCTCGATGTAATGGCATTCTCCCGGGTGACAGCCCGTAATCATCACGCCGTCTGCTCCTTCTGAAAGAGCACGCAGCACAAAGGTAGGGTCGAGGCGTCCGGAGCACATCAAGCGGATGAGTCTTACATTCGGCGCATATTTCATGCGCGCCGTCCCCGCCAGATCCGAGGCGCGGTAACTGCACCAGTTGCAGGTGAAGCCGATGATGGTCGGTTCAAAAGTGTTGTCGGTCATAGTCTTCTCCATTCCGTCATTGCGAGGGCGATCTTGTTCTTTGCCCGAAGCAATCTCTAACACAATAAGGGAGATTGCTTCGTCGGGCTATCGCCCTCCTCGCAATGACGAATTAGGCTGGTTCGAGATTGCGAAGCAGCAACCCATCGATCTGCGCAATGATCTGCTCATCGCTGAAGCCCATGCCGCTGATCGCGCCCGCCGGGCAGGCCGCCACACATGTGCCGCAACCCTGACAAAGCGCAGGGTTGATCTCGGAGACGTTGTCATCGGCGAGGAACGCGATGGCATTGAACGGACACAGCCCATTACAAATGCGGCAGCCTGAGCACATCTCTTTGTTGATGGTTGCTTTGATCGGTTCGAGCGCAACTTCCTTCTGTAAAATTTTATCCAGCACCCGCGCCGAAGCCGCCGCGCCCTGCGCCACACTGGATGGAATATCCTTCGGTCCCTGCGCACAACCGACGATAAAAACACCCTCGGTCATCGTGGCAACGGGATCAAGTTTGGGATGTCTTTCCGTGAACCAACCGTCAGTGGAACACGAGATGCCAAACATCTTGCCAACTTCCTTCGCATCGTGGCGCGGCTGTAATCCGCTGGAGAGGATGACCATATCCACCGGGATGCGCCTCTGCTTGCCTGCCAGCGTATCTTCGGTCTGGATGATCAACTTGCCTTTTTCGTTCGAATACCGCGCCGCATCCGTAACCTCCGCCACTTTGCCGCGCACGAAGAGCGTACCTTCCTCCAGCACGCGCTGATAGAACTCGTCGTATGTCTTGTATGCCGTGCGCATGTCAATGTAGAAGTTGTAGACCGTCGCGCCTGTGCGTTCGTGGACGAGATGCGCGAATTTCAAGCCCTGCATACAGCAGATGACCGAGCAATAGTTGTTGAAATTTCGGTCGCGCGAACCCACGCAGTGAATGATGCCGACACTCTTTGGCACGGTCTTTCCATCGCGTAAAACAATGTTTCCAGAAGTCGGTCCCGCTGCATTGCTTAATCGTTCAAACTCGATGCTGGTGAATACATTCGGCAATCGTCCATAGCCATAGTTGCTCACGCGCCGCGCATCGAACAGGTCATAGCCCGTGGCAAGCACGATATTGCCGACATCAATGTTGATCAGTTCATCCTGCTGGTTGAAGTCAATCGCATTGGTCGGGCAGAATTTTTCACACGCTTTGCAAGTCCCTTTGATGAAGTACGTGCAATTTTCCTTGTCCATCACCGGGAAGTTCGGCACGGCTTGCGCGAACGGCGTGTAGACCGCCTTGCGATATCCCAGCCCCGCTTCGTACACATCGTCAACCACTTTCTTCGGGCACTTCTCCTGGCAAATGCCACAGCCCGTACAAAGCTCTTCGTTGATAAAACGCGCCTTCTTTTTGATGGTGACATTGAAGTTGCCGACATACCCCGCCACGTTTACCACTTCACTCCACGTCAACAACGTGATGTTCGGATGCGTCCCCGCCTCCACCATGCGCGGCGTCAGAATACACGCCGAACAATCCAGCGTCGGGAAGGTCTTATCGAACTGCGCCATGTGCCCGCCAATCGACGGCTCGCGTTCCACCAGATACACACGGAAGCCCGCATTCGCAATTTCAAGCGCAGCCTGGATGCCCGCAATGCCGCCGCCCACCACCAGCGTATTCGGGTTGATCGGGACTTTAATTTCCTCCAGCGGAGCATTCTCGATCACTCTCGACACCGCGCCTGATACCACCGCCTTTGATTTTGCCGTCGCAACAGCTTTATCCGAATGCACCCACGAAACCTGCTCGCGGATCGAAGCCAGCTCCACCAGATACGGATTCAGCCCCGCATTCTTCGCCGCCGTGCGGAACGTCTTCTCGTGCAAATGCGGCGAACATGCCGCGACGACCACGCGCGTTAATCCCAATTCCTTGATGTCCTTCTCGATCAACTCCTGCCCAGGGCTGGAACACATGAACTTGTAATCGCGCGCGATGACCACACCCTGATGACCGAGTTTTTCCGCCGCCCAATTGGCGACATCCACCACATCCACCGTCCCGGCGATGTTCGACCCGCAGTGACAGACATAGACTCCGATTCGCTCTGTCATTTCAGCGCCTCCTTCCGCCCCTCATGCCTGGTCCAGCGCCGCGGCATGGGCAACCCTTCATCCTTTTTCTTCGGCGCGGCGGGCTCCTGCGTCACAGGCTCTTCCACGCCGATATTTGCCAGCGCATTGCGCGCACTGACCAATTCCATGCCGATGCCCAGTTCTTTAGGCTCCCTGCCGAAGGCCAGCCCCATCAACTGCGTGAAGAACAGGATCGGCATGTGATAGTCCGTGCCGAAGAAATGATTCATCTCGTTCTGATAGGCATCCACGTTCATCTGGCACATCGGGCAGACCGTAACCATCATCTGCGCGCCGCGTTCGTCTGCATCCGCTACGAGCCTGCGGATGAGTTCAAAAGCAGTCTCAGGACCGATCTGGGTCATGTGTCCGCCGCAGCAATTCGTCGTGAGCGGATAATCGATCACGTCCGCCCCGAGCGCGCGCAGCAGGTCATCCAACTCGGTGGGATGCTCATGGTCCGACCAGCGATGCTGGTAATCAGGTCGCGGCAACATACAGCCCATATATGGCGCAACCTTCAACCCATGCAGCGGACGCACCACCGCATCCCGAATTTTTTCCAAGCCCACGTCATAGACGAGAATATCGATCAGATGACGCACATCCAATGTGCCCGCCTTGTATTGCAAGTTGCCCGCCGCCAGCGCCTCATTGACCTTTGCGCCCAGCGAGGGACGTTCCTGCATGTAATGATCCGCTTTCGCAAGATTGAGATAACAGGCCGAACACGGCGCAACCACTGTGCGCGTGCCGCCTGTCCCGTTTACGGGGGGGCTTTGCTTCGCGGCCAGCGCCAGATTACGCGCGATCAACGAATACGCGGGGATCAAGTTGATGCCCAGGTACTCTGTTGCGCCGCAGCAGTTCCAATCGTCAATTTCCTCGAAGTGCAGGTCAAGCGGCTCCACAATCGCATTCATGGATTCCATATAAGCCTTCGCGCTGGATTCCATCGAACAGCCCGGGTACAAAAGATATTTATTCATGAGGTCATCTCCAGTTGCCTGGCGCGGTCCAATATCTTCGTTAATTGATCCATCTGTTTGATCTTTTTCGGTCTAAGCCCCATGCGCCCTTTTGTGATCATCCCAAACCCCATCGGCAGCATGCCCGGCAATCTCAATGGAAAGTGCTTCAGGTAATGCCGCGTAGCCAGCCCCATTTCAAAACTGCGCCCATACGACTCGACCATATCCACAAAGGTTTGCGAAAAATCCGGCGCAGTCGAATCTGCATAAAGTTTTGCGTGGATGGCCATGCCCTTCAGTGTGTACATCACATCCGCAATATGCACTTCCTGCGGACAGCGCACCACGCAATGATAGCACGAGACACAGATCCACTGCGTATTGCTGCGCAGCGCCTCCTCGCGCATGCCTGCCCGCAGCATGGCGAACAACATGCGCGGCGTATGATCCATATCCTTTGCGGCAGGGCAGGAGCCCCCACACGTCCCGCACTGAATACACATCTCCAGCCGCGAAACCCCCGCCGTCTTCATGCTGACTTCATGCAAAAGGGAAAGGTCTTCCTCGTGGGTTAATCCCGCTCGGACTCTTTCATCTGTCATATGGGGCATAGGAGCCTCCGTGCCACAACCAAACCACACCAGTCGCTGCTCGGCATTATCCATTCGCAGAAAAAATAGATCAGCCCCTATAAATCATATTAGTGATATTTTTCACTAATAGAAGTACCAAACATAATCGCTCGACCCTGACGAATATCATATTTATGGATACAATTCAGCACGTGAATCTCTTCGAAAAATTCGAGCGAAATGCCCTTAATCATCCCGGCAAGCCTGCCTTTCTATGTTTTAATAAAAATAACTGGAAGACTTTCACGTACGGGGATATTCTTGACCAGGCCCAGCGCTTCTTTTCCGGACTCCAAGCCCTTCGATCAAACTCAGGGCAAGCCTGCTCGCTGACCCCCGGCATGACCGCCGCTGTGATGACTCCACCCAGCCTTGAGTTCTTCCCCTTCGCCCTCGCCCTGCTCAAATTCGGCATCGTCCCCGTCATCCTCGACCCCGCCATTGGATTGAAAAACGTCGGCAAAATCCTCAACGAATCCAAGCCCGATATCTACGTTGGCAACACGCTCACTCACACATTACGTGTACTCTTTGGGTGGGGCAGGAATTCGGTGAAACACAACCTGATCATTGAAAACGTCAAAGGTCAAACGTCAAAGGTCAAACCCCTACTCCCTAATTCCTCATCCCTATCCACTTACCACTCACCACTTCCCACTTCCCAATCCCCCGCCGCCATCATCTACACCTCCGGCTCCACAGGTCTGCCCAAAGGCGCCATCTACACCCAAGCCAACCTCGCCGCCCAATTGGACTTGCTCCGCAACACCTTCGGCATCACCCCCGACGAAATTGACCTGCCCGCCTTCCCTCTCTACGCATTGATAGACCTCCTGCTCGGCGTCACCTCCGTGATTCCAGACATCACCTTCCCCGTCCCCGGCAAAACCGATCCTGAAAAAGTGATTCAGGCGATTCAGAAATTCAACGTCACGAATATGTTCGCTTCTCCTGTCGTTCTAGACCTTCTTTCTTCTTATTATTATGAGGCACGGTGGTTGAGTAGCCCTGCCGCTCTTCGCGGGGCGTATCGAAACCACCAGTTACAAACAGCCCCTAAACTCCCCTCCCTCAAGCGCATCATCACCGCAGGCGCGCCGGCAACCATTCCAGTACAGGAAAAATTTAGAAACCTACTGGATGAAAAGACCGAACTCTTCGGTATCTACGGCGCGACAGAGTCCCTGCCCATCGCCAAAGTGGAAAGTCGCGAGATATTCACCTTGAAGGAAAAGACCGAACACGGCGCGGGTATCTGCCTTGGCAAACCCATCGAAGGCGTGACCGTGCGCATCATCCCCATCACTGACGAGCCGATTTTAGAGTGGCAGGATTCGCTCCCAGTGGAATCAAATGTCGTTGGGGAGATCACAGTTCAAAGCGGGGCCACGACGCGGGGTTATATCCATAGAGAAGCTGCGGATCGAATATCGAAGATTTACCGTCAGTGCGAGGAGGGCGCTCTTCCCGACGAAGCAATCTCAGGATTGGAACATAAGATTGCTTCCCTGAAAAAAACACCAGGACAGGCGGGCAAAGAACAAGAGCGCCCTCTCAATGACAAAGTAGAAGTCATCCACCGCATGGGTGACGCGGGCTATTTCGATGAAGAAGGCAGGCTATGGTATTGCGGACGGAAATCGCACCGTGTCATCACCAAAGATGACGTGATGTTCACCGAGCAGATCGAGAATATCTTCAACGCGCATCCGCTGGTGTTTCGCACCGCGCTCGTCAGCGTGGACGGTGAACCTGTGCTTTGGGTTGAATTGCAAAAGGGAGTGAAAACGGGCAAAGAAAAGGTCATCGCCGAACTCAAAACGCTTGCCGCCTCTCACCCCCAAGCCGCGCGGATTCAAAGCTTCCTCTTCCTAAAAAAATTCCCCACCGATGTCCGCCACAACTCGAAGATCATCCGTGAGAAATTAACCGAACTGGCGACTGTTCGCTGATAACTATTGGGTGCAGCAATTCCAAATCTAAAATTGTGTAGAAGGCAAAGATGCCAAACCTTAACGCAAAGACGCAACGCCGCAAGGCTTTTTTAGGATTGCCCCTGCGCCAGATGGTACTCTTGCCGATTCCGTCGAGGAAAGGTCAAAATC
>JAUXWL010000601.1 GCA_030680155.1 Anaerolineales bacterium | reverse complement strand
CTCCGGCAGCCAGCAGCAGAGGACTAACTCTCTTGCAGCCTTGACCTCGTCCATGCGGCCAAATTGCGTGGTGCTGGGGGCGTTGTGGAGCAACTCGGGTTGGGATTTTGCCTCCTCCGCGATCTTGATCAGCGCGTCGGCGAAACGGTCAAGGGTATCCTTATTCTCGGTCTCGGTTGGCTCGATCATCAAGGCTTCATGGACGATGAGCGGGAAGTAGTTTGTGGGCGGGTGGAAGTTGTAATCCATTAGACGCTTGGAGATGTCCAGGGCGCGGATGTCGGAGCCTTCGAAGCGTCCTTCCATGACGAACTCGTGCATACAGATGCGGTCATAGGGAATCTTGTAGGTGTCGCGCAAGCGGGCTTGCAGGTAGTTGGCGTTGAGCACCGCGTACTGCGAGATGTCCTTCAAGCCGTCTGGTCCGTGCATGGCGATGTAGGTATACGAGCGGACAAGTCCGCCGCCGAAGTGACCGTGGAAGGCTTTCATACGTCCGATGGAATTCTTCGGGGTGACAAAGCCATACAGCGGAGCCGTTTCTTCGTCGCCTTCTTCCACGATGCCGACGAGCGGAGAGGGCAGGAAGTCCACCAGACGCTGGCTGACACCGACAGGACCAGAACCCGGTCCGCCGCCACCGTGGGGGACGGAGAAGGTCTTGTGCAGGTTGAAATGCATAACGTCGAAGCCGAGGTCGCCGGGGCGGACGATGCCGAGCAGTGCATTCAGGTTCGCGCCGTCGCCGTACATTATGCCGCCGCAATCCTGTACCATCTTCACGACTTTTTCAATGTTCTCGTCAAACATGCCGAGTGTGTTCGGGTTGGTGAGCATCATGCCGACGACGGTATCGTCACAGGCAGCTTTGAGTTTTTCCAAATCCACGTTGCCGCGCGAGTCGGATGGGATGGTCACCACGCTCATGCCCATCATACCGACGGAAGCGGGGTTGGTGCCATGCGCCGCATCGGGGATGAGCATCTTGGTACGTTTGGTGTCGCCGCGCTGTTTGTGATACGCCGCCATCATCAACACGCCGGTGAATTCGCCATGCGCGCCAGCAGCGGGTTGTAATGTAATGCCCGCGAAACCGCTGATCTCCATCAGCCAATCCTGCATCTCATACATCAATGCGAGGTTGCCTTGCACGGTCTCGATGGGCTGCAATGGATGTGTGAAGAGGAAGCCTGGATAGCGGCAGGTATCTTCGTTGATCTTCGGGTTGTACTTCATGGTGCATGAGCCGAGCGGATAGAAGCCATCGTCCACGCTGTAGTTGAACTTGCTGAGTTTCATATAGTGGCGCACCACGTCCACTTCGGCGAGTTCGGGCAGGGGCAGCTCAGAGCGTAGAAACTCTTTGGGTGGCAGGGCAGTTTCGGGCACGTCTGAGGCGGGCATTTTCACGCCGCGTCGCCCGGGGGAGGAGAGTTCAAAAATGGTGGGTTCAATAATCGTCGCCATGTCTACATCTCCTTTAAGATTTCAACGAGCGTGTCAATTTCATCTTTGCTGTTCATTTCGGTGACAGCCACAAGGAGATGATTTTGCATGTCGGGGTAATCCTTGCCGAGGTCGTAGCCGCCGAGGATGCCGTTATCGAGCAGGTACTGGTTGACTTCGCTCGCGGGCTTCGGGCAGCACAACACAAACTCATGGAAGAACGGCTCGACGTGGCACAGACCGAAGCCTTCGATCTTGCTGAGTTCAGCGGCGGCATAATGCGCCTTTTGATAACAAAGGTTTGCAACTTCCTGCAAGCCCGTCTTTCCAAGCACAGACATGTACACCGAACAGCCAAGCGCGAGCAAGCCTTGATTGGTGCAGATGTTCGACGTGGCGCGTTCGCGTTTGATGTGTTGTTCGCGCGCGGTCAGCGTCAGCACGTACGCGCGGTTGCCGCGCACATCCACGGTTTCGCCAACGAGACGCCCCGCCATTTTATGCACGTAGGATTTCTTGGTGGTGAAGAAACCGAGGTACGGTCCGCCATACCACAGCGGAATGCCGAACGGCTGCGCTTCACCGACCACAATATCCGCGCCCATTTCGCCAGGCGATTTGAGCATCAGCAGCGCAGTGGGGTTTGCGACCACACAAACCAGCGCGCCTTTTTCATGCGCGGCGTCGATCAGTTTTGTGTAATCGAAGATGCGCCCAAAGAAATCGGGATATTGCACGACGACCAGCATGGTGGATTCGTCGATGAGGGAGATCATCGCCTCAGGCGTGACCTCGTGGTTGCTTGCATCGTCCCCGACTTCTTCCAAGCCCATGGCTTGGGTGTACGTGCGGATGACTTCACGATACTGCGGATGAACGGTGGGGGACATGACGATCTTCCTGCGCTTGCCACGGAATTGGGCATACGCAAGGTTGACCGCTTCGGCAGTCGCTGTTGCGCCATCGTAATGTGAGGCATTCGAGACTTCCATGCCCGTCAAGTTCGTCATCAGGGATTGATATTCAAAGATGGCTTGCAGCGTGCCTTGTGAAATTTCGGGCTGGTACGGCGTGTACGCGGTGTAGAACTCGCCGCGCCGCAGCATGTGGTCCACCACGGATGGGACGTAATGATGATACGCGCCTGCGCCAAGGAAGGAGATCAGATGTTCGCGAACGTTCTCATTGCTGGATGCCATCTCGCCCAAGTGAGCGGCGGCTTCCATTTCAGTCAGCGCGGGGGGAAGGTTCAAATCAGGGAAGCGGTGCCTGGCAGGGATTGCCTCAAAAAGATCATCGAGCGATTTCACGCCGACGGTCTTGAGCATCGCATCCCGTTCTGCGGGACTAATGGGTATGTATGTCATGGGTTACTCCAGTGGTCAGTGGTCAGTTATCAGTAACCAGTTATCAGTTATCAGTCGCACTGATTACTGGTTACTGTCCACTGATTACTTAATGCGTCCTTCCTTCACAATACGTTTCGTACTCTGAGGAGTCCATCACCTCGCCAGCGGAGCCACCCTCGATTTTGATCATCCAGCCTGTGCCGTAGGGATCGGAGTTGAGGGTTTCAGGGGCATCGGAAAGTCCCTTGTTCACCGCGCTGACTTTCCCAGCGGCGGCAGCATAGATCTCGGAGGAAGCCTTCACCGATTCGACGGAAGCGATGGCTTTTCCAGCGGTCACTTCCTCGCCTTCGTCCACGAGGATTTCAACGAAGACGATATCCGATAACTGGCTCTGGGCATAATCCGAGATGCCCATTGCGCCGGTAGCGGGGTCGAACCATTCATCGGATTTGGTGTACTTGAGATTGGAAGGGGTATTCATGTTTGTGTCTCCTGTAGTTTTTATTTTATTGAACCGCCAAGGCGCCAAGAGCGCCAAGGGGAGTGAAAATGCGCGCTGGATTAAGAATTGAAAATGACGCGCTTGATTCCATGTTTGAGCAAGGGTACATTGAAATTGATGAGAAGTCCCAATTGTAGATTGGTCATCTTAAGGTACGAAATTAATTGCGCTTGATGAACTGGCAGCAATGCGCTGACTGCTTTAAGTTCAACAGGCAAAAGGCTGCCAATGAGGAAGTCAATTCTGCCCTGACCGATCAATTGACCTTTATAAGCGACTTGGACCTTAAGTTGATTTTCGAAAAGCACTTTTTGTGATTCGAACTCGATACGCATCGCTTTTTCATATACATTTTCCAAATAGCCTGGTCCAAGCACACGATGAACTTCAATGGCAATGCCAATGACTTTATGGGCAAGATCATCCACCTCCTTGCTGGGCTCGCTTCTGGGCACATACATGGGTTTTGCAGCCTCCATTGGGTTTCCTTGGCGTCATGGCGTTCTTGGCGGTTAAAGAAAAAGGACGCACGACCTTATAATCGCGCGTCCTCTGTAATGGAACCTGAGAGATTGGGGCAGTCGTTTGGTTTGGTAGTCACTTGGTTATGTCGTCATCTGGTCTCTGACCATTTGACTATTCGACCATTTGACTATTCGACTAATTGACTATCTTTACACCGTCGGTATCCCTTTGGCGGGGAATTTTCCAGAGCGTATGCGGTTGCAGGGTCCTTTTGCCTGAGAGTTTCATCTGGCTTCGCCTCTTGTCCAGATTTGCACCTTCGGCGTCCTCTTACGGGGATCTCTTCCCTGCACTCCGTTCAATTGTGCTTTCATTTTATGGGCGAGTGGAAGCAAAGTCAAGGGAGGAATGGTACATGCTTGGGATGATTTAATCCCTGGGTGGGGGATTTGTCGGCACCCTTTCCTGATGCAAAATATCCTTCAACTGGCCAATCAGGGTTTTGTATTCTTCCGCATTGATCATATTATCCATTTGGAACGGATCGACTCCCAGGTCATAAAATTCGGACAGGTCATCTTCTGTTTCAATGTAAACATGTTGCCCGGTGTGAATTGCCGACCAGTGTCCACGGTCAGGCCATGCCTCCAAAAGAAGGTGGGTGCGCCATTCATCCGTGCCCGACAACAAGTCCACCAGGGATAGCCCATCCATGGTTTTGGGCATTCTTGTTTCGGAAAGCTCATAGATCGTAGGTGTGATATCGATATTGGCAACCAGTCTATCTTCAATGTAGGGGGACGGGATCAAGGCGGGATACCGTATCGCAAACGGCACAAGTACCGATTCCTGATACGCCGTGCTTTTCGAGTCCATGCGGTGCTCGCCCCAGTGTTTTCCGTTGTCGGAGATGAAGATGATAACCGTGTTGTCCAGTTCGCCAATCTCTTCCAGCTTTGTCAATATATCCTCGATGGAACGGTCGAGCGAAACCAGTGTCAGAATCTGCCTGCGGCGGGTATTATCGATCTTTTCGATATCCTCTTCATTTAGCAGACCCTTTCCTGCAATGGATAAAGGCTTGTCGGACACATCCTCTTCATTGAAGTTCTCCGGGCGGTACGGCGGCAGGTCTTGATAGAGATGACGATCCTCTTCCGCCGGGGTAAAAGGCGCGTGCGGCGCATTCGGGGAAAAGATAAGCAGGAAGGGCTTTCTTTGATTGGAAGCCTCATCAAGGAATTCCACTGCGAAATCCCTGAATAGGTAGGTGGTGTAGCCTGTATACTTTCCCCAGACCCCATTTACACTTAGGTCGGGGTCATAATAAGAGAGGACTGTCCCGCCCCAAATGGACACCCAATAATCATATTCACGGAGTTCCTCCCCTTTCCATGAATTGAGGTACTTCCCCACCAAGCCTGTGTAGTATCCGTTTGCGTGAATATCCTCAACAAATGTTCTGAAATTTAATTTGTCCTCGTTTACATATACTTGATGATTGTGTGCATACATCCCAGTCAGGATGCTGGCGCGGCTTGGGCAGCAAAATGGAGTTGTAATATATCCATTTGAAAAGGTAACGCCCTCATCAAAGATCATTTGCTGGGTGTTGGGCATATATTCCATCGTGTCGAATCGCTGATCGTCGGTAATGATAATCAGAAAGTTTGGGCGTGTATCATTGATGCGCGGCAAACCCTGACAGGATAATAAAGAAATTGTCATCAGCATAAAAGTTGTGAAAAGGTATATTTTCTTTTTCATAGCATCCTTTGATTCATAT
>JAUXWL010000596.1 GCA_030680155.1 Anaerolineales bacterium | reverse complement strand
CGCGCTCACATCCCATGTCTCGGCGAGATCGGGGGTGAGGTTGAGGCGCGGGTCGAGCGAGACGAGTCCGCTGAAGATGAGTTTATCGCCCGCGCTGTATGTAGTGGCAGGATCGTAATCCCGCAAATTAGTGGATTCTCCACCGCTGTATACCAACGTTTGATTGAGCGGAATGCCGTATTGGTAATTGACATTTCGGTCTGCGCTGGCAGTGAGAAAGAGGGAGGAAACCAAGGCGAGCAGGAGAATTACGCCCACCCTCACCCTAGCCCTCTCCCAAAGGGAGATGGGATTTGTTTTCATTTTATTCATGTTTGCCTGCCTGTTCTTTCACCGCCTTGTAATTATCCTTGCGGACAATGAAGCCCAACACGATCACGCCGATAATGAGCAGAAATAAGAGACAGAAACATAGCAGGGAAATCGTCAATGTCAGCGGCGGACCTGTCTGTTCGCCTATGGGAGCGGAGTCGTCGAATGAGGAAGTAGGAATGACATACGGCGTCGGCGTCACAGCTTGAGGTGCGCCAGAGATCGGCACATAGGTGGGGACAAAGGTCGGCGTTGGCTGGGCGGTTGCCTGCGCCGAGACAGGTCGCGGCGCGGCGTTGATTGATTTCCGCCATGCGTCTTCCAAGCCGTCGGTGTCGAATCCGTACATCTCGCGCAGAGCAGTGTCTATCGGTTTGGCATCCCGCAGAGCGATGAGCAACTGGGAAATTTTCTCCTGTCCATGGGTGTCGATCAGGAATTTCACAACGCTTTGCGATTGGGCATAGGAGAGGTTGGCTTTCTCAGGCAGTTCCGAAAATGAGCCATTCAAAGAGCGCAGGGAAATTAGCGTGTTGCCGCGAATGGACTGGTCGAGCATGGAACGCATGGACGCATCCAACTCGCCCTCACTGTACATGGCAAGTCCTTCATTCAGCCAGGTGGGAATAGTGCCGATGCAGGAGAAAGCATAATGACCGACCAGCACATGCGTCAGTTCGTGGATGATGGTTGCCTGATCCCATGTGGAGTTGGAACCGGAAACGCCCATAATGACAATGTTGAAATCGGAGTACGCCAGTCCACCCGTCCATGCGGGTTCGTAGAGAATGGCATCCCGCAGGTCATCATAGTTTGGGTAGACGTACACATCAATGGGGTCGTCGGTTTCAAGCCCCGCCTGTTCCTGGTTGCGGCGCAGACCCTCCAACCCGGCATCGAGCATGGTCTGCGCAAAGGGGGCGTCCAACTCGTAATAATGCAGGCGCAGGTCTTCGCCTGTGAGAGTTTGCCAGTCATGTTCATCGTCGAGCCAGGTGGCGGTCTGCGTTTGGCTGACGAACTCCGCGCCAGACTGGTCGGTGTAGCGCCAACGCCACCACAAGGTTGCGCCTGGCGGGAGCGAGCCGCTTTGGCGCATGTCCCATGTCCATGAAATATTCACGGAGGCGGCTGGGGTGAACTGCGGATACGACTTGGCGATCACGTCGCCGCAGGTCTGCTGTTCGTTGCCGTATTCCAACGTCACCGAGGTGATGGTGGAACTGGCGTTGAGCGTGGCGGAAAAGGTGGCAGTGTTGGGAAATGCCAGGGTAACCCGATCATTTTGAACGTCGGCGAGAGGCGCGGCAGAGGCGTGGGCCGGGGTTAGGATCACTCCCATCAAATAGAGGGAGAGAATGGTCAATCTGGTTCGCATTGATAAATCCTCCATGAGTTTTGGCAACTATACCCAGTGTGGGCATTATATATCATCAAACAAAAACCATCATAGACTATTAGGACAAATTAACGTGGTTTTGATGACATCCATCCAAAGCAAATCTCAGGGTTATTTAATCTCAACATGTAAAATAAACCTACCTTGTTACATTTTACACTTTGTCATCCAAATGACGTTGGAGGAACTCAATGAAGATCAACAAATTCTTTTTAGGTGGCGGGCTGATCCTGGCGGCGGTGGTGTATCTGATCACCTCTTCGACCCAGGCAAACGCCGAATATTTCATGACGGTGGATGAATTAAAAGCAGACGGCGAGGCAGCCTACGGCAAAAGCCTGCGCCTTTCGGGCGCCGTG
>JAUXWL010000592.1 GCA_030680155.1 Anaerolineales bacterium | reverse complement strand
ACCTGATCACCTTCCGACAACCACCAAGAACAGAGCCACTGGCATGCAACGGCGCTCAACACTTTCAGAAACCGATGCCGAACTGAGCGCTATTCTGATCACAACCAATCACTACATTCCGATTCGATCAAGAGCAATAACGCCCCTGGTAAGGCGCGAAAGTATGTTGGCGTGACTTTTGCGATTTTTGCAAAAGGCATGACGACATACTTTTGTCGCTCTTTACCGGTTTGTTATGCGCTTTCATGATCGAATTTGATCAAACACTCCATGCTGCATTGCCAGAGTACGAGCCTCATGAAATTCCTCTTTCGCCTTCCATAGGTGTCCAGTTAATGCATAGGACACTGCTAATTTTCTTCGTGCCCGGATCAAGAATCCTGGTCGAGAACTGCCATTTGACAGAAGTCTTACACCTTCCTCGAGCAAAGAGCGACCACGTAAGAATCGGAGCTGAAACAGATATCCATAGCCTAATTCAGACAGTGCTTCGCCTACGGCACTGTCAGGGGCTGCCGATCGCTTTCGAAGCTTCACCACCTCCTCATAGTCTGCTACGGCAGCGGATATAGATCCGAGTCTTCGGTATACGCTACCTCTGACAGCTAGGAGATTCGCTTTGTCAGCAGTATTCTCACCCATAGATCGATTGATGTCGTGCAAAGCAGCATGTAGAAGAAATTGTCTGTTATGGCGAGAGCCTGAAAGCCCTGCAATTGAATAGCGTGAACTAGCGAGTGCCCCGCCCGCGTAGTCTGTATGTTCTTCACGCCATTCAGAGGACTTTAAGGCCCGCATACGCTTGCGGACTTTTGCCTGTTGAATTAGAGCAGGAAGCACTGACAAATGTGCATGGCCATGGAGACCATACCAAGAACCTGCGGACACCCATTCACTAAAGAATCGGTTCCAATATGGTAGAAAGTCAGCGCTACCTTCATTCTCTATTGGGGCGCCATTTAGCTCTCTGTAGACTATCCATAACCGGGTGAGGCGCCCATCTTCAGTTGACATGGTTCGAACTTCATCTAGTAGCGAGGTGATAACGGCTTCATTCGGAACGACCGTAATATCAGCAAATGAACTATCCAAGAACTGGAGCGTTTCTATCTCGGCGCGGCCACCACTTCCGTCGACACCACGCAGGGCGAACAGTCCGTCTACAAACGCACCTATCAAACGGGGTGCACTGCGCCATATTCTTGGCGGATATGACGGCGCCTTCGCAAGAAATTCATATATCGCAAGCGTGATATTTGATCTTGGATGAGGGCCGGACCATGCGTCCGAAGGCAGTGCATAACGCAACATTTTTAGCAACGCGTCCAGTTTTATCCCGGGTTTGAATCCTTCAATTTCGAAGACGTGTATGGTTTTCTTAAGAAGGACTGCATAGAACAATTCTGCTTCCCAATAGGAGACATGAGCAGGCTCGCCGTTTATGGTAAGTCCAGAACCGTGTCTTTCACTCCCGAGTAAGACAATAAATACATCTGCGTCACGAATCTGACGAAAAAGGTCATCCATGGTGACGAGCGATGGCTCATGAGAGCGTGGGTGATCTACTTCATCCACCCAGACAGCACGATCTCCCGGCAATTTCAAATCGTGAACTCCGGTCCGAATGCCTTCAAGGCCTTTCACAGGCGAAGAGAGGAACGCATATGCCATAAATTCTCTCCCTGAAGATTGCTACAGAGCGTTCGCATAACGCCCATGTTCTGGCGCGAAAATATGTTGGCGTGACTTTTGCGTTTTTTGCAAAAGGCATGACGACATATTTTTGTCGCTCAGGAACTGTTTGTTATAACGCATTATCTCTTTGTACTCTCTTCACCAACCCTGAAGACAGAAACTATCTTGTCTTTATGCTGAAGAAATTCGTCTTCGGTTAATACGAGCGAGATACTTTTCTTGCCGCGAACAGAGCTCTCTATGCCGATCTCTTGCAACTCGGTAACAATCGTCTCTCTGTTGTCCGGGCCAATGAGTAAGTGGACATGGAGCCTTGCACCCTTTCTTGGATGAAACCACGCAAAGTTCCTGCCAATCGTTCCGAACGCAATATGGCTTTTGTTATAGGTTTGCCTTACTTTGTTGCCTGCTTGCGACATTTCAGCAATTATCAAATCCATGACGTTTAATGACTGCTTATTGGCTCTGTTCTCCCAATATTTTCTATCTGTTTGCTCAGATGCTTCTTCGCTAGGATCTTCTTCTTGAGCGAGGTCTAGAATTTTGACAAAGTTCAGAACCAGTTTATTTTCAAGAACGAAGGCATTTAACTGCAAAGCTATTATCGGAACGGATCGATTAAGAATGCTGATAATGTTGAAAAATCGGTTGGTAATGTCTTCAGCAACTATTACTGCCCTGTGTTCAAAATTTGGATAACGCCTTCTTTCGATATCCCAGTATTCGATAGTCCTGATTATGTGGCTTTCATCCAGCGTGCCGAGCATGACCTCAATTTCATATCGAGTTTGTTCTTCTGGCTCGTACATCAGAAAGTCGATACGTCCGCCGCTTGACTGTATCTTCTCTCTCTGAAGTACGACCAAATCCCCAAGACCCAATATGGAAGGATCGTCGGCAATTTTGCCTTGCAACCATCGTTCGTCCTTCTCTACATCCCGTAACTTAACCGGTTTGATTTTTGCGTATTCAAAAGTCATGAAGGTTTCCTTGTGGTCTCGCGGATGCGTTATAACGCCCATAAACAACGGCGCCAGCGAAGCTAGCGTCCGATTGCTTGTGATTGTTAGGGCGGCCAGAGTATACTCGTACGGCATTTCCGTACATATATTGGTGGCAGCGATGGAAACAGTAAGTGTAAATCAGTTCAGGGATAACCTGAAAAAGCTTGTAGAACAAAGTATTAGCAGACACGAGCCGCTTAGGGTCTCCCGGCGATCGGGGCAAGACTTTGTGGTGATCAGTGCTGAAGACTGGGAACGCGAGCAGGAAACGCTGTACGTTCTTCAAAACAGCAGCCTGATGAGGCAGTTGGCCGAGTCGGCCAAAACCCATACAGAACGTAAAGGATACACGCCTACCAAAGAGCAAATGGATGAGATCACTGGTATTTGAGGGTAAAACCTGGGAGGCGTATGAAGCCATGCGCCAAAAGGACAAAAAACTGCACGATGCGGCTCGTAAAATAATGAAAGAACTCATTCGCTGCGACGACCCCGCTGTCGGGATAGGTAAACCCGAACCCTTGAAGCATAACCTGTCCGGTTTTTGGTCAAGGCGCCTGTCCCAAAAGGATCGGATTGTGTATAGGTTTGATGAATCATCAGTCTATATCTTTGCTCTGGGTGGCCACTACGACGAGCCCTAACGCTCAAAACAGCGGCGCATTTATGCGTCCGTCTGCTTTTGCTTGTTAGCGTTTTTTTGTCGATTTTCCCAAGAATCTTCTGGCTCAACTCCGGGATCAAACCAGTAATCTTCTGCGCCGTCTTGATTAGAAATATAGTGCGCCTCAGCTGCGAACCGAGTTGTCCTATTTAATTCCCTTACAATGTGATCCTCAATATCCAGGTACCCTTGCATTCCTTTCCGATTCAGGAAAATACATTGGCTTGGAGATACTGGCAGTGTTATTTCGATAGACTCGTACCCGAGTGCTGGAGACCGATAGAACGGAGGTCTTTTGTATGCTTCTGGATCGCGCCAAACACAAGGCGCATCTGACGTAATAAAACCTCTACTTGAATTAGTGCAAAGAACGCTGAAGTCCAACCTCCTTAACAATGGAGCAACTGTTGTGATCATTGGGAATAGCATTGTTTCTACAGGGCTCTCCACAATTTTCCGGACTTCGTCCACGCCCATGCCTTTACCGCTGTCGCTAGATCGCAATGGCTGTATAGATGCCATTCTTCTTCGCTCTTCAGGACTTGCGGCTTTCATTTGGGCATCCATTTCTTCCATCATTTCAAGTGGGCGACGCCATTGGTCACTCACATGCTTTAACTGCTGCACTGTTCGGGCGTGCATAGATGCAATGAATATGCAAAGTAGAAAGTGTTCTTCTTCAGTCAAATTTTTACGCGACTGTAGTTTCGTATTTCTGATGATAGTAAAAGCGTCCTCTATTCCGGAGAGACTCTTTTCGATTGTGAGATCGCGTTCGCCATTATCAGAAGTAATGGTATACATCTCAGTTTGATGAAAGATGTTCTCGGGCGCCTTCTTTCTCCCATTTTTCTCGTCATTGCGAAACACCCATACATAAGGGGTATGGCCGATAGGAGCACCAATGTCACACCAAGCCTTAAGGTAACATCTCGGGATTATGTGTTGTTTCTTATGCTTAGTCACTTTGACGTCTCGTTACGCTAACGCCTTGGATAACCGGTGGCAGCGCAGCTGCCATCCGTGTTGATTTATTGGTTATTGGCGGCGCTCCATTGGTGGGCGAAACCTAGTCACGGAGCGCTAGCGGAGCAAAGCCCAACGCGAAAAGAATGCGCAACGTCACCAATCTATTTGCACTGCTTACTGCACACCACCGCAAACTGCGCGAACAATATCTGTTGGCACAAACCCGAAGAGAACACGCCACCAGCGAAGGCACTTACCCTGAGCATTTTCCGACAACCACCAAGAACAAAGCCACGGGCATGCCGAGATACACCTTACTATCAAAGCCAGTTACCGATTCAGGCGTTGCTCTGTTTACAACCCATCACAACATTCTTGGGTCGATCACGCTCAATAACGCCCGTATTCACGCGCCAGCTCCGCTGGTCGCGTGGAATTGATTGTTATGGCTTTACAAGACCTGTTAACAGGCCTATTATCTGGTCTCATGTTTCCTAGCCCAAGGTATTTTTATGACACATCAAATCCTTACTGAGATGGCGGCCAGCATCTCCGAACTGAAAGCCAACCCCATGAAAGTCGTAGCCAGTGGGGAAGGCATGCCCATTGCTGTACTTAACAGGAATGAACCTGCATTTTATTGTATCCCCGCCAAAGCCTATGAGGCGATGATGGATCTAATAGAAGATAAAGAGCTGTTGGAAATTGCCAAAAGCCGCATGGATGAAGAAAGCATAAAGGTTAGCCTGGATGATCTATGAGTTAGCATTCAAGAAGAGTGCCCTGAAGGAGTGGAAAAAGCTCGGACCCAATGTCCGAGAGCTTTTCTCCAAAAAACTCAAGGAACGGCTTTCCAATCCACATGTTCCCTCCGCAGCTGTAAACGGAGGCACTAACCTGTACAAAATCAAACTACGCCAGCTCGGATATCGCTTGGTCTATTCAGTATCAGATACCACAGTTACGGTCACAGTTCTCGCAGTCGGCAAAAGAAACCGAAATGAAGTATATGATCTGGCACTGTCGCGTAATAAGGACGATAAGCCATAACGCCTTTCTTCAGCGGCAAAATCATGTTGGCGTGTCTTTTGCGATTTTTGCAAAAGACATGACAGCATGATTTTGTCCGTCTGCAAGAATTTGTTAGGCATGCTGTACCAATTACCTTCTTCCTTTGAGGAATCTTGCGCCAACTTCATAAATAGAAACCAAAGAAGAAGAAATCGGTAGCCCCGCAAACATCGCTGTGTCGATAACGGTGGTTGCAGCAAATTTGCTGGCAATTACACCGCAGTCTTTGTTCCTTGTTTCTAGGTCAATCGAAGCTTGAATAATTCCGATGATCGATTCAATTCGCTCTTTCTGTTCTAAATAAAAGGCAACTTCGGACAATGCGATCGGCTCTGGACAACTCAGCAGTCGCCCTGCTTCTCGTAGCGACTCTTCAATGACGATGTTTGAATCAAAGGTTTCTTGATTCATGCTCTCTGCCGAGACTAATGCACCTTCTTTCTTATAGTACGTGTAGTTATGCGTTGATGCCTGATCAAGAAAGTGCGGATGGCTAAAGAAAGGATCGACACCGTCTTCTTGCGCGGCAGCTAACATCAGGCCTAGGCCATGCCCAATACCATATGGCTCAAGACGCCATGCGAACTCTGGGCCGAGATTGCTCTTCCCGGTCCGCTTTAGATACTCCTCAGTAGCCTCTTTGCCAGCCCGGACATCGTACTCATGTGGGGGACCAAGCATAATCGCTTCTGAGAGATTACTGATCTGATGACTTCTCTCAAGTTCAATAGCTAGCTCTTCATACTTGTACAAGTCCTTGGGCACCACCATGCCCTTATCTAGGGCCCAGCGCAGAATTTTTGGCCCGGTGATCCAAGACTTGGGATTAAGCCTTTCGTTAACCGATGGAACCTCAAGCGGGTCTGTCTTGTACCTTCCATTTTCGTCCGGCAGAAGAGCAAATCTGCTATCTGTGCCGAACCCAGTAATGAAGTCTTTTTCCTTGAAGTGATCGTATCGTTGTGAGACCCAAACTTCAGAGTACCTTAGATCCACAGAGGCAAGTACAGCAATCAATCTGGCGGGATCAAAGATTGTCGCGGCATCGATAATAACTGGCTTCATTTTAAACGCTGCTTAATGGGTAAGCTGATTGCCTAACGCCCTTGATAACAGGTGGCAGCGCAGCTGCCATCCTTGTTGATTTTTTGGTTATTGCCGCCGCTCCATTGGTGATCAAAACCCAGTAACGGAGCGCTAGCGAAGTGAAGCTCAACGCGAACAGAGAGCAACGCTACCGCCACTACCAACTTTGCTTACAGCACACCACCGCAAACTGCGCGAAACATTTTGCTGGCACCAACTTGAAGACTAAACGCCACCAGCGAAGGCACTTACCTGATCACCTTCCGACAACCACCAGGAACAGAGCCACTGGCATGCAACGGCGCTCAACACTTTCAGAAACCGATGCCGAACTGAGCGCCGTTCTAATCACAACCAATCACTACAATTCTGTTTCGATCAAGAGCAATAACGC
>JAUXWL010000574.1 GCA_030680155.1 Anaerolineales bacterium | reverse complement strand
TGGATTATCGCAGCCTTGTGCCGGGGAAGCCGTGGAAGGAGCAGATCGATCAAGGCATTGCGAATTCGGAAATTATTTTACTGGTGGTCTCCAAGGCGTCCATTGCCTCACAAAATGTAGAAATGGAGTGGCGGCAGGTTTTGCAGCAGAAAAACAAGCGCATTATTTTATTGGTCTTTGAAGCCGTAGACCTGCCGTCTGAATTGGAAACCTACGAATGGGTGGATTTTCGGGGGAATTATAAAAACGCGTTGACAGAACTGGGTCGTCAACTGCACATGCCTGAGCAGGAGGAACATTCCGTTCCGCAGACGGGGTTTAAGGTTCCAGCCATCGTATGGCTGGCTTTTGCTTTTGGTTTGATTGTTTCCCTTCTTTCCCTGGGCGCATTGTGGACCTTGTTTATTCCGTTCTTCCTTGTTCCATTACCGTTCGGTATTGTCAAGCGCAGTTTTAATTATTTACTTGTGCAGGCGTCTCTCGTGATGCTGCCCTTTGCGCTTTTCCTCACTGCGCAGTTTTCCACGGATCAGGACGTGGGGGAGATTGTCGACTTCCTGACCTATGCAAGCATCCCCTTTGTGATCGCATTGATACTTATCCTGCGCTCGGCTGGGATGCAAAGATGGGGCAAGCCTGAAGCCGTGGCGCCGCCATCGGCAAATAACAAGAACATGGTTTACCCCGACCCGCAATCGGTGTCCTTTTTTGTCGAACATGCGCCGCAAGATCGCAAGGTTGCCGACCAGATGCGGATGGTTTTTATGGGGACGGGTCATGTAGAGTCCTCGGATCCGGTAACTGCAAATGCAGTCTTTACTTTGATTTCTCGTTTTAAAGATGATAGCGTTGTGGATTGTGAGAAGCATGTGGTCTATCCCGTCATACTCCAATCAAATAAGAATGTTTCCAGGCAGGTCTCACGCATCCAATGGCTGGACCTGCGGACTGGGGTGCGCAATCTGGATATTGTTGCCAGGCTGCTGCCGGAACCCGCCAGACTTTTGCGCAGCTTGTGCATTCGTCCCATGGGGAATCAACTGGTCATGCCCGCTGTCATTATGTACCTGATGTACTTTTTTGCTTTTCTGGCTGTTGTATGTATCGGCAGTTGGCTTCCCTATTACCTGCAATACAGCGATGACTTTTTATACACCCTGGGATTCGAGTCGGTCTTCATCCAGTTGACGTTAAGCCTGATCCTGTTTGGTCTGATCGCATACTTTATGGCAAAAAATCTTGTGGAGCGGAAAGGACCTTTTTCCTCTCCTGCCGCCTTGTTCGTTGGGATGCTTGTGCTGGGCGGCATCATCCTATGGCAGATCGAGATCGATAATTTGGTCTTTGC
>JAUXWL010000569.1 GCA_030680155.1 Anaerolineales bacterium | reverse complement strand
ATCAACGGCTCGGGTGGTGTGCGCATCGAAGGCGCGTTCGAGGGCGAGATCGCCCTGCGCGGGATGCTCGTCGTCGGCGAGACGGGACGCGTAACCTGCCAGAACGTGCGCGCCAACACCGTCATCGTAGCGGGCGCGGTGCGCGGTAATATCACCACCCAAAAACTGGAAATCCGCGCTTCGGGGCGTGTGTGGGGCGACGTAGTCACCACCGCCTTTGTGACGGAGGAAGGCGCGTTCCTGCGCGGCCAGATTCGGATGGAAGAAACGGTCGAACTGGACCTGGAGCCTGCTCCTGACTCCACGCCTTCGGAAGCCGCCCAGGCACAGTCCATCGCGCAGACACCCATCCAAATCCCTGAGCCGACTTCTACGCCTGCATCTGCACCTGTGAATACTCAAAGATTGCCGCGCAAAAAGAAAACAGAAGAATAGTCACCTTGCGTAGGGACACAGCGCTGCTGTGCCCCTACAATATTATTGACATGAAATACACAGACCTCAACATCCAAACCCAACGAGAATTTCCCAACAACGCGCGGACGCAGGGCTTCGGCTGGCTCGTCCGCGCGGGATATTTGACCCGCGAGAATGAAATCCTGCCGCTGGGTGAACAGGCGATTGCGCATTTACAGGATCTATCTGCAAAGCCTGATTTCATGTCGCTTCTTTCCCTGCCGACAATTGGAAATGAAAACGAAACCTACTTTCCACTTTCCACAGGAAATATTGAAGTCGCACATTGCGAATCGTGCAAATATACCGAGCGGATCGAACTGGCAAATTTCAAAAAGACTCCCCTGCCCCGCGAAGAGGAACGTCCGCTGGAGAAAATTCTCACGCCTGAATGTCACACCATTGAAGCGCTGGCGAACTTTTTGAATATTCCCAAAGAGAAGACCGCCAAGGCGTTGATGTTCACTCGCATATCAGATGGCAAATTTGTTTTCGTCGTTGTGCGCGGGGATATGACGTTGAGCGAAGCGAAACTCCGCAATGCTGTCGGGGAGATAAAACTGGCAGATACAGAAGCAGTTCAAAGGTCGGGCGCGGAGGCGGGGTTTGCGTCGCCAATTGGGTTGCAGGATGCGCTCATCGTCGTGGACGACCTCATCCCGCAATCGCAGAATCTGGTCGCGGGCGCAAACGAGGCGGAGCATCATCTCAAACATACGAACTACGGGCGCGATTACACGGCCGAGATCGTGGCGGATTTGGTGTTGGCGCAGGTGGGTGACAAATGCGCGAATTGCGGAAATTCGCTTTCGGTTCAGCCAAGCATTGGTCTGGCTACGCGCAGTGAATTTGGTTTCAAAAATATTCTGTCTGCCTTGGCAGAGACGCATCACGATGACAAGGGACTGACCCTGCCGCTTGCCGCTTCACCCTTCGGCGTGTATCTGATGCATGTGCCTGGCAAGACGATGGACACGGCGGCGAAGGCGGAGGAGATTTATAACGCCTTGCAGGGCGCGGGAATTTCTGTGTTATTTGATAACCGTGATGACCGCGCCGGAGTGAAGTTCAACGATGCGGATTTGATCGGCTGCCCTGTGCGAATTACGGTCGGCGAGAAGGGGTTGAAGGACGGGATGATAGAATTGAAGCCGCGCAAGGAAAAGGAAAATGAGGTTGTACCACTTGAAACATTGGTTTCTCACTTAACAACCCTCCTGGCATAGATCTGCATTCTTCACATGAAAGTCGGACACTTCCCCCCACCCAAACAGCGTGGATTGATCGTCCACGGAGCAGTTCTTGCGGCGTTAACCGCCGCCGCGCTTTATGGATTCATCACCCTCGCCAGTGCGGATGTCGGACCGTCCTTCCTCATCTCGCTTCTCATTTCGCTGTTTTCATTTGTACCAATCCCGTTCTTCGTTTACCGCGCCTACTCTCTTTGGAAAGCGGATTATTACATTGACCGCGACAGTCTCGCCATCCACTGGGGCTTGCGCATCGAAGACATTCCGCTCAACGACATCGAGTGGATTCGCCCTGCTGACGATCTCACTACTCCGCTTGCGCTTCCTGCCCTGCCTCTGCCAGGCGGGTTGCTCGGCGTGCGCCGTCACCCCGATCTCGGCGCCGTGGAATTCATCGCTGCGGATGCAAAGAAACTTCTGCTGGTTGCCACTGCCAAACGCATCTTTATCATTTCCCCCGCTGACCCCGCCGCCCTCGTGCAGACCTTCGCCCGCGCCACCGAAATGGGCAGTCTCGCGCCCGTGGAAGCGAAATCAGTCTATCCGTCCTTTGTCGTCTCCCAGGCATGGGAAAGCGGGCTGGCACGCTACCTCTGGCTCTCCGCTCTCTTCCTGAATATCGGCTTGTTCATCTGGGCAAGTCTGATCATCCCGTTCACGCCGTTCGTGGCGCTGGGTCCGCAATTTATCGGGAGCGAACTCGAAAGCGTACCATCGTCCCAACTCATCATCTTCCCCATCGTCAGTCTTTTGCTCACCGTGGCCGGCTGGATCGCAGGGCTATACTTCTACCGCTGGGAACGTGAACGCGCGCTTTCGTTTATCGTCTGGGGTTCCAGCACGCTCAGCAGTTTGCTCTTTTTGCTCTCGGTACTGTTTATCGTCACAACCCCCGTGTAAGAAATGTCAAAGGTCGAAAGTCAAAAGTCTGACTTCCAATCCATGACCTTCGACTTTTGACCTTCGACTCCCCAATGCAACTCCTCCCCGGTTTCCTCCTCGCCATCCTCATCGCCTTTCTTGCCTACAAAGCCCGCAACCTCAACCACAGCGGAGCCGTCGCGGCCGCTTTCACAGGGACGATCATCTTCGGGGTTGGCGGCTTGCCGTGGGCGATTCTGCTGCTCACGTTCTTCATTACCTCTTCCCTGTTGAGCCGCGCCTTCAAAAAAAGAAAACAAGGTCTCGACGAAAAATTTTCCAAAGGACACGAGCGCGACGCCGGGCAGGTCTTTGGCAACGGCGGCATCGCCGCCTTCTTCGCCGCTTTGCATTATTTCATCCCCAACGAGCCCTGGGTGTGGGTCGCCTTCGCTGCCTCCCTCGCCGCCGTCAACGCGGATACCTGGGCCACGGAACTCGGCGTGCTGAACCCAAGTCCGCCGCGCATGATCACCGATCTAAGAAAAGTCGTGGAAAAAGGCACCTCAGGCGGAATCTCCCTCGTGGGGACGCTCGCCTCACTGGCTGGCTCCGCCCTGATTGCCTTCTTCGCCTCTCTCTTAACTGGTAACTGGTCATTGTTTCCAGTGGTCACTCTCTCAGGGTTGGCTGGCTCGCTCTTCGACTCGCTGCTCGGCGGCACATTCCAGTCCATGTACTATTGCCCCACCGACAAAAAAGAGACCGAGAAACATCCGCTCCACACCTGCGGCACAGAGACAATTCACATCCGCGGGTGGAAGTGGCTGAACAATGACCTCGTCAATTTCTCATGCGGCGCGTTTGGGGTGGCTATTGCAATGTTACTCATCACAATATAAATTAACTGGAGTTCCATGAATTACGTACCTTCTGACTCGCGCTATCAAGCCATGCAATACCGCCGCTCGGGGCGCAGCGGACTGAAACTGCCCGCCGTGTCGCTGGGCTTGTGGCACAACTTCGGCGGCGTGGATGTGTACGCCAACAGCCGCGCGATGGTCTTGCGCGCCTTTGACCTCGGCATCACGCACTTTGACCTCGCCAATAATTACGGTCCGCCACCTGGATCGGCGGAGGAGACCTTTGGTCAAATTATGGCAAAGGACTTAGGCAGCCATCGCGATGAATTAGTGATCTCATCGAAGGCGGGTTATTTCATGTGGGACGGACCCTATGGCGAATGGGGTTCACGCAAATACCTTATCTCCAGCCTTGACCAAAGCCTCAAACGCATGGGCTTGGAATACGTGGACATCTTCTATCATCACCGCCCCGACCCTGAGACTCCGCTCGAAGAAACCATGCAGGCGCTCGATTTCATCGTCCGCAGCGGAAAGGCGCTCTATGCCGCCATCTCCAACTATCCCGCCGACAAAGCCCGTGAAGCCGCGCAGATATTGAAATCGCTTGGCACGCCCTGTCTCATCCACCAGCCTGTGTACAGCATGTTCAACCGCTGGGTGGAGGATGATCTGCTTCAAACGCTGAAAGAGGAAGGCGTGGGCTGTATCTCCTTCTCCCCTCTCGCGCAAGGCTTGCTGACGGATAAATATCTCGGCGGCATTCCTGAAGGCTCGCGCGCATCCAAGGCGCATGGATTTCTCAAACCCGCCCACATCACCGACGAGAAAATCGCGAAAGTACAAAAGCTCAACGTCCTCGCCCAGCAACGCGAACAAACTCTCGCGCAAATGGCATTGGCATGGGTTCTGCGCCACGAGACGATGACATCCGTTTTGATCGGGGCAAGCAAGGTCAGTCAGATCGAAGATGCGGTTGGGATGCTAAACAAGTTGGAGTTTTCAACAGAAGAATTGCAGGAGATCGAAAATATTTTAAAGGGTTGACGATAGACGATTGACCGCGGACGATGGAAAATCGTCTATCGTCCGCGGTCTGTGGTCGTTCTCATCCTCTCCAAATCTTGAAATCCTTCAAACTCGAGCCTCCCAAAAACTCACGCACGATGGAATTGGATGGCACGAGATTCACGTCCAATGGCAGGAACCAGTTGAGGAATGCCAACAGCCTGCGGGCTTCGATGTATTCGGGGGCATTGTGCGGAACCTGGCGCAGCAATGGCTCCGCCAGCAGTTTCAAGGCAGAGAGTTCAAACACCAGCGCCGAGTTGAACATCACATCGGCATTTTCCTGATACGGGAAGATATGCCGCTTCTCGCCGCGCCGCACCGACTCCCAGCGCGAGATGGTCGCCTGCGCCGAATATCCGCGCTCGCGGGCATCGCGCACAATGCGGCGAATGAGGCGCGTGTCGGTTGTCGAGACGCGGTTATGGCGGTCTAGGTTGAGCTGTGTCAGGGCGGAGACATAAATCCGAAACGCTGAATCAGACCAACGGTCGGGGATGAGGCGCGGGTTCATCCCATGGATGCCTTCGAGGATGAGCGGCTGTCCATCCTTGAGTTGGACCACATCCCCCTCTTCGCTTCTCCCTGACTTGAAGTTGAATCGCGGGAGTTGAATTTTTTCTCCGCTGAGAAGTTTTTCGATATCTTCGGCAAGACGTTGCAGGTTTAAGGTTTCGAGCGCCTCAAAGTCATGCTCGCCATTTTCATCGAGCGGCGTGGCATCGCGGTCTACAAAATAATGATCGAGCTCGAGCGGATAGGGCGAGACGCCGCGCGCGAGCAATTGAATGGCAAGCCGCCGCGAGGTGGTGGTTTTGCCAGAGGACGAAGGGCCCGCCAGCAGAATGATGCGCGAATGATTTTTCGAGATCTGCTCGGCAATGACAGAGACGTTTTGCTCATGCAATGCTTCGGAGACCAGTACGATCTCATCCGTGCGGCCTGATTGAATGGCATCGTTGAGCGCGCCGACACTATCGATGTGCAGGGTTTCAAGCCAGCTGCCGTATTGGCGAAAGGTCTTCAGCAGTTTCGGGTAATCACCCAGCGGTTCGAGATGCGTGGGCGCATGACGGCGCGGATATTGCAGGATAAAGCCACCCTCCACCATCTTCAGTGCGAACCATTTCAAAAAGCCGGAAGACGGAACCATGTAACCGTGCATGTAATCCATCTGACCTTTGAGGCTGTAAAGCGTGAGATATTCCTTGCGGCGGTGTTTGAGCAGGCGCAGTTTGTCTTCGTAGCCGCGTTGGGTGAAATATTCCATCGCCTCTTGGATGGGGATTTCCCTGCGCTCGAAGAGATGGTCTTCTTCGATGAGTTTGCGCATGTGTTGGTCAAGCGCCTTCAGTTCATCATCCGTGAGCGGGGCGCGTTCCTTGACCTCGCAATAAAATCCGCCCGACGAGACAGAGTGATCAATGTTCAAACAACCAATCTGGAAGAGTTGGGCAAAGGCCATCTCCAGCAGAAAGACAAGCGAGCGGCGATAGATGCGCGCGCCGTCGGCGGTGTCCATGGTGACAGGCTGGCAGTTGGATTCGATCTCGATGGGATAGGTCAGTTCGTGGATCTGGTTATTGATGATGGCGGCGACGATGGGCGCGGGGAAATCAGCCTGCACGGGCGCAAGGAACTCCCCCACTTTCGTCCCGCGCGAAGCGGAGAGGGTTCTTCCATCGGGGAGGTGAAGTTCGACGTTGGGGTTGGGTTGGGTGATTTGAATCATTTTTTTGAGTCAAAGGTCGAAGGTCAAAGGTCGGCGTTTAGACCTTCGACCTTTGATGTTTGATTTTGAGCTTATCCGAAAAATCGGAGTACAGACTTTTGAATTTTTCCAAATTATTCTGACAATATCGTACCGCAAGATTCATCTTGCGAGGTATCTTCTCAAAAAAACGGGGTAGCCCCAAAATGCCTGCCCCAAATCTGGCAATAATGGCGAAAACACAGGCTTGCTTCCCATATTTGGCGGCTCGGAAAAACGCTTACCCCGAAATATTGAGAAGATACCTTGCGAGCGGCAAATGGGCTGCCAAAGTACGCGCAATGTGAACATTGCGGTACTTAAACTCTGCATTTTTTATTGTCAGGATAATTTGTTAATCTGCAATAGTCTGCCCCGGCATTGCGGACTGAAGTCCGCGCTCCGGGAATCTTCGGATAGCCGCTTAGAGTTTCGACAACAACTTTTCCGGCTTCCCTGCAAATTCTTCGAGCGTAACTTCCTTGTTCGTAAGCGCAAGCAGGGTTTCGGTGAGGACTTTATTGACAGGGGTTGGAATCCCACGCGCTTTCCCTTCGCGGGCGACGGCTCCGTGCAGGTATTCCACTTCGCTTTTGCCGCGCCCCGAGTATAGGTCAATGTGGAAGGAGGGCATCTTTCCGCCGCGCCCGCTGCCTGCGGCTTTGGAGAGGAACGGTTTGGAAAGCCAGAGCGGAAGTTTGGTGGCAAACGCCAACGCACCAACGGGCGTACCTGGCAAATCCACCACTTCCAAGCCCATGGACTTCATTACCGCGAGACATTCCTTGAGCATGGCAATTTCGAGTTTGTACAGGTCCTTGTTTGCGAAGACCTGTGCCGCGGTCATATTGAGAATGGCGGAAGTGGGGTTGGCGATCAGATTTGTGAGCATCTTCGACCATTTCATGCTCAGCGCATCGGGATATAGGCGGCATTTCAGAAATGACTTGTCCAATGCGGAGACCAATTTCTCCGAGAGCGGATGTCCCGCTGCGACACCGACGCCGCGCAATTTTTCGAGAACGATGTCGCCTGCTCCGCGCCGCCCGATGGCAGTGGTGACCGTGCCGTAAATGACCTTGTCTGCGCCGAGGGTGCGGGCGATGATGGGTTCATTGTCCACGCCGTTGGAGAGGCAGAGAATGGGCGGGAGTTTATCCGCAAAGGGTTTCAAGCCTTCCATGGCGGGGGCGGTGTCAAAGGACTTGAGCGCGAAGATGGCGGCATCAAACGGACCAAAGCGCAGCGCCTCCTCCAGCGAAGGTTCGATCATGAACGAGCGCGGCGGGACCAGAAACGCATCCTTCGTCTGTCTTCTTTCGTCGATCGTCAGGTCGAGCCGCAGTCCCTTGCCGCGTAATTCCTCGACCATCTTTGGCTGTTCCACGAAGACGACCTGATGTTTTGCCAATGCGAGCGAGCCGCCGATATACGTCCCAATGGCGCCCGCGCCGAAGAGGAGGAATTTCATTTCTGAGTGGGTGGAAGAAGGTAGGGTCATAGGATTTACGATTTACGATTTATTCCGTATCCAGCCAGTGCGCGTGGTCGTTCAATTTATCAATCGCCCAGCGATGTTGGTGCGGGAAATAGACCAACTGGGCAAAGGCCGTATTCCCAAAACGGAAGCGTGTGCCTGAGTTGTTCGCCTGCGGGACAATTCCCACAATGGCATGCATGACTTGATTCAACATACCGCCATGCGAGACGATCAAATACCGCGCAGGTTCGCGCTTCAACAACTCGTGCAAGGCCTGTCCTGCCCGCAGGAACAGTTCCCAATCCCCTTCCCCATCCATGCCGACGGGATCGTACGGGGTGGTAAAGTCGGGGTGCGAAAAGTTCTGGCGGACTTCATGCGCCGTCAGCCCTGCGAATTCTCCGTTGTCACGCTCCAGCCAGAGCGGGTCAAACTCGATGCGCAGGTTCAGGGCGGAGGCGATCACCTCCGCCGTTTCCTTTGTGCGTTCGAGCGGACTGGAGATCACAAGGTCAAACTGCATGGACTCTTTCTTCCAGCGTTCTGCCAGCGCATTTGCCTGCGCACGCCCCCGCTCCGTAAGCGGGAAATCCGACTGACCCTGCCAGCGCGATTCCGCATTGCCAACAGATTCACCGTGCCGCAAGAAAGTGATTTGAAAGGTCTTCGGTCTATTCTCCATCATCTGGCAGTTTCCCCTTCAATAGATAAATTGGGCGGCGCTTCACTTCCTGAAAAATGTAGCCGACATAGACGCCGATAAACCCAAGCAGGATCATGATAATTCCGCTGGCGATGAGCAGGATGCCCATCAACGAACTCCAGCCCGGCTCCACCTGCTGGGTGTTCCCCGTCAGCCAGAGTGACAGGACATAGATCAACTGCGCCCCTGCCAGCACAAAGAACAACAACCCTACGCTCAAGCCGATGTACAACGGCGCAAGTGAAAAGGAAAAGATGGCATCCGAAGCAAGGCGCATCATTTTCCCAAGGGAATATTTTGATTTTCCCGCAATGCGCGCAGGTTCATGGTACGGCAGGATGACGCTGTTATACCCCATCCACGAGATCATGCCGCGCAGGAAACGATGATATTCGCGCATCGAGCGCAGGCCATCCAGCGCATTACGTGAAAGCGCGCGGAAATCCGCCGCACCCTGCAAGACCTGTGTGCCACTGATTCGGTTGATCAACCAGTAGAAAAAATTGGATGTGACCTTCTTGAACGAAACAGCGCGTTCATCCACCATGCGCTGGGCTTGCACAATGTCATAGCCTTGTTCGATAAGCGCGATCATCTGCGGGATCATCTCAGGCGGGTGCTGACCGTCGCCGTCCATCGAAATCATCATGTCGCCGCGTGAAGCGTCCATGCCAGCCGTCAGCGCGGCTTGATGCCCAAAGTTGCGGCTGAGCTGGAGCAGAGTCACTCTTGGGTCGTTGGCTGCCATCGCTCGAAGCGTATCAACTGTCCCGTCGTTTGAGCCGTCATCCACATAGATAAATTGAAAGTCACAGGGCAGGGAATCCACCACGCGGCAAATGTCCGCATAGGTCTGCCCTATGACGTCAGATTCGTTGAAGACGGGGATGACGAGGTCTATTTTGAGTTTGGATTTGCGCCTGGGAGACATTTGGAGGATTTTACCATGCGCATCACAAACGTACCCCGTGCCTGTCCGCCAGTAGACGGAGTGTGCGCTGCGCCTCGGCAGTTTTCTGCTCATCGTTCCAACCGAGGGCGGCTGCCAAAACATCGACAATCTCGAAAATATTTTCCTTCGTCACCCGCCCCAGCATGGCGAGCATGGTGCGGCGCAGCAGGAGGTCATCAAGATGCTCCACTTTTTCATGCTGGGCAAGGAAAGTGAGTTCGCGGCGCGTGCATTCAGGCAGGGACACAAGCGGCGCATCGGCGGCGCGGTTGAGAAAATCAGCAACAACTTCGGCGCGTGTGCCATATCTTTCCAGCAGAGTGACAAGACGTTCCTTGGGAAGCCCCGTCCACGCGGCAAGACGGGTGATGAATTTTTCGCGCTCTTCTGCGCCCTGCGGATATCCACGCCCGCCGCCGATGGGCAGGTCGTGGGTTTGTTTTTGGCGCTCGATGCCCAAATACGCAAGTGTCTTATCTGTGATCTGTTCCGAGAAAGCACGGAAGGATGTCCACTTGCCGCCCACGAGGGAGTAAACGGGGAAGTTCAAATTTGTCCAATCACCGCTCAGCACTTCGATGTGATGGTCGCGGCTGACTTGTCCCGTGGTCTTGGCGCCGCTGTTCGGCAACGGACGCACACCCGTAAAGCGGAAGACAACCTGCTCCCGTGTCACCTTGATGGACGGGAACACCCGCTCGATCATCCCGATGAAGTAGTCCACCTCTTCATCGGTACAGCGCGCTTCGTCCGGATTCTCGATCTTGATATCCGAAGTGCCGACCAGCACACGATCAAACAATGGGAAGATGAGCACGATGCGTCCATCTTCATTTTCAAAGAAGAATTCGTTGTCGCCAATGGCGGCGCGCAGTTCGGGGTTATCCAAAACGAGATGCGAGCCTTTCGTGCCGCCGATAAAGCGCGTGGACAAGCCAAGGCTATGATTGGCAAAATCGATCCACGGCCCCGCCGCGTTGATGACCAGTTTCGGATGTACTTCGTAAGTTTCATCCGTTAGTTCATCACGCAGAAAGACCGTATCTTTTTCACCCTTGACCATGCTGACATAATTCAAAGCGCGGGCGTTGGGACTTTCCGCTTCGGCATCCAACAAGATTTCAAGCGCAAGCCGTTCGGGGTTCGAGATCAAGCCGTC
>JAUXWL010000565.1 GCA_030680155.1 Anaerolineales bacterium | reverse complement strand
TTGCGCGGTTCCCATTCGACCTTCTCTTCCTCGCCGCCATTGCCCACGTTGGGGATGATATTGTCCATGATGTCAAGCGAAGAGACGCCGGGATACCCCGCTCCAGAAAGTGCCTGCAAAGAAACCATGAAAACTTTCTTCACACCAAAGGCTTCGTCCAACGCCTTGAGCGCAATGGTGATTCCCGTACTCGTGCAGTTCGGGTTGGTGACGATGCATCCGCTCCAGCCTTTGTTCTTGCGCTGCTGCTTCACCAGTTGAACATGCTCCGCGTTGATTTCGGGTAACAACAATGGCACATCCTCGCCGCGCCGATACGAAGATGCGTTCGAGCACACTGCCGCGCCTGCCCTGGCAAATGCGGGTTCAAGTTCATTGGCAACTTCCGTATGCAATGCAGAAAAAACAATTTTGGCTTGCACCGCATCCGTTGACGCTGGCACGATGAGCATGTCACGCGCATATTCAGGCATGGGCGAATCCAATACCCAGCGGGTTGCCTGCGAATATTTCTGTCCCGCCGAACGGTCTGATGCGGCAAGCGCAACGACCCTGAACCACGGATGATTTTCCAGCAACGAAATAAACCTTTGACCGACAGAGCCTGTCGCGCCAAGAATTGCTGCGGGGATTTGATTCATAATGACTCCTTGAAAGATGTTATGTTTTGTCGAAGGTCAAAGGTCTTTTGACGTTTGACCTTCGACTTTTGACTGTTTTTACTGAACGATCAACTCATGCAACGCCTTCACGGCATTTTCCGTATCCGCCGCATCGACAACGAGGCTGATGGATACTTCCGAAGACCCCTGTGCGATGGCGAGCACATTGACTCCGTCATCGCCGAGCTGACTAAACACCCGCCCCGAAACCCCGGGCGTATGCCGCATCCCTGCACCGACGACGGTGATGATGGAGACATCCTCCGTTGCCCAAACGCGGTCAATATCATCGTCTTCGATTTCGCGGGCGAATGCTTGTTCAAGCGCGGATAAAACGGTGAGTGCAAGTTCAGAGGGCACGGCAAAACAGATGGACTGCTCAGACGAAGCCTGTGTAATCAACGGCACGCTGGTTCCCGTGGATGCCACCGCACCGAAGGCACGCGCTGCCACGCCGGGGACTCCCAGCATCCCACGCCCTTCGATGGTGATCAGCCTTTGCCTGCGGATGGCGGTCACGGCTTTGATGACTTTTCCATTCACCTTGCCGTTGCTTTTGACGCTGGCGATCAGCCGTGTGCCAGGGTGAGACGGATTGAACGTGTTGCAGATCCGCAAGCCGATGCCCGCATCCAGCACGGGACGGATGGTTTTGGGATGCAATACCTTCGCACCGTAATAAGCAAGTTCGGCAATTTCGTTGTAGCTGATTTCGGGCAATGTCTGCGCTTCCTTCACAATGCGCGGATCGGTGGTCATCACACCATCCACATCTGTCCAGATCCAGACATCATCCGCGGGGAGCACAGCCCCGATAATGGCGGCGGAGTAGTCGCTGCCGCCGCGACCCAATGTTGTAATTGCGCCTTCGGGAGTCGCGCCGATGAAGCCAGTGGTAATGGGAATAATGCCTGCATCCATTAAGGGATTTAATTTCCCCCGTGTCTTTTCGGCCGTGGTGTTGAAATCGGGATGGGCGTTCTGATAATTTGCATTGGTAACGATGAACTCGGTCGACTCGATGGCTTGAGCGCGAATGCCTGCATCATTCACAACTGCCGCCAACAAGCGGACGCTCATCCGTTCGCCGAGGGATGCGACCGCATCCATTGCGCGCGGACTGGCTTCGCCGAGCACGGCAATGGCTTTGCACAAATCCACAAGGGATTGAATAAGCGTGTTGATCTCTGCTTTTGTTTCTTCGCGCAAGGATTTATTGTTGATGAGTGTATCGGCGGCGGCGAAGTGTTTCTCTCTCAGCGTGGTTTCTGTTACTGAAAGTGAATCAACCCTCCCGTGCGAAGCGGAAGCGGCGGAGTCCAGCAGCAGGTTCGTCACGCCAGACATGGCAGATGTTACGACGACGACTCGATCCCAATCCTTTTTTGCGTCTCGAATGATCTGCACGGCATATTGCAGCGCATCCGCTGAACCGACAGAGGTTCCTCCAAATTTCATGACGAGCGTTTTTTGTTCTGGCATGATTTCTTCTCCTGAGATATGGTAAACAAAAACGCCCCACGTTGCTAAAAGCGTGAGGCGTTGTGCGTTCTGAGAGTACCTTGTTGGTCAGGTCACTTCATTCCAAGCACAAATTCCTCACGGGAGTCCGGGAGGTATTCATAGTCATGGTCATGGAGAAGTGAATTTTGTTCAAGGCGCTGTTACCTATCGCTTGTCTTATAAATAAGTAAACTTGTTGTTGAGAATTGCGAGTGAAAAATGAAACTTTTGTTTACCAAATTATGCGATACTTTGTAATTGGGCGGTATTCTATGGCAGGGGAGAGGATGTGTCAAGGGAAGGAAAAAAATTGAAAATCGAGAATAGCAAAATGTAATTGATTTTCTTAACAGAATCGGAAACCTATTCCCCTTGACGGATTTCCGTTTCTGCCTATAATCGGGCGAAATCACACGCCCATGAACCCATCTTTGTTCAGCCTCTCCCTTATTGTAGTCGTCCTTGCGGTCCTTATTATTAAGGATCAATTTTTGGTTAGGATGGCAGCGGTGAGAGTGAAGTAAAAAACACACACCTTCGTAAGTGCAAAGAGCCGCCCTAACCACGGGCGGCTCTTTTTGTTACCTACCCTCACCCCCAACCCCTCTCCCACTGGGAGAGGGGAGTACAAAGGAGCCGTATGCGATCAGATACAGTTAAGAAAGGTTTTGATAAAGCGCCGCATCGCGCGTTGTTGCGCGCCACAGGTTTGCAGGACGAGGACTTTAATAAGCCGTTCGTTGCCATTGTTAATTCGTATGTGGATGTTGTGCCCGGGCATGTGCATTTGCAGGAGTTCGGCAAGCTGGTGAAGGATGCCGTCCGTGCGGCGGGCGGCGTGCCGTTCGAGTTCAATACCATCGGTGTGGATGACGGCATCGCGATGGGTCACATGGGGATGAAGTACTCGCTTCCTTCGCGGGAGTTGATTGCTGACTGCGTCGAGACCATGATCGAGGCTCATAGATTCGACGCGATGGTTTGCATCCCGAACTGTGACAAGATCGTGCCGGGCATGTTGCTGGCTGCCATGCGTGTGAACGTGCCGACCATTTTTGTCTCCGGCGGCGCGATGAAAGCGGGGATGACTCCAGATGGCGAGACAATAGATTTGATCTCTGTCTTTGAAGGCGTGGGTGCATTTTCAGCGGGGAAGATCGATGAAAAGCGTTTGTCTATTTTGGAAAAATTTGCCTGTCCCTCCTGCGGTTCGTGTTCTGGCATGTTCACTGCCAATTCGATGAACTGCCTGATGGAAGTGCTGGGTTTGGCGTTGCCGTTCAATGGCTCCGCGCTGGCGAAGACGCCCGAACGCGAGTCCTTGGCCAAGCAGGCGGCGGCGCAGATCATGACCTTGATCGAGCGCGACATCAAGCCGCGAGACATCGTCACCGCTGACGCCATTGACGATGCCTTTGCGTTGGATATGGCGATGGGCGGCTCGTCCAACACGGTGCTGCATACGCTGGCATTGGCGAACGAAGCAGGCGTGGACTATCCGCTGGAACGCATAAATGCCGTGGCAGATAAAGTGCCGCATATCTGTAAGGTGAGTCCTGCGGGAAAGTGGCACATGGAAGATGTGCATCGCGCTGGCGGAATCCCTGCGATATTGAACGAAGTGCAGCGGGGGACGGGGATGCTGCATCTTGACCGCATCACGGTCACTGGCAAAACGCTGGGGGAATCTATTAAAGATGCTGAAATTAAAGATGACGATGTCATTCGGAGTTATGAAAATGCTCATTCCAAGCGCGGTGGGTTGTCCATTTTATTTGGCAACCTGGCACCAAATGGGGCGGTGGTGAAGGTTGGCGGCGTGAGCGAGGCAATGATGAAGTTCGAAGGTCCTGCGGTGATCTTCGAGTCGCAGGATGACGCGATGGCGGGAATTTTGGCGGGGACGGTTAAGGCGGGTGATTGTGTGGTCATCCGTTACGAAGGTCCCAAGGGCGGGCCGGGGATGCAGGAAATGCTTTCGCCCACATCCGCCATCATGGGGCAGGGATTGGGCGACAAGGTTGCGCTCATTACCGATGGACGTTTTAGCGGCGGGACGCGCGGCGCGTGTATTGGGCATGTGTCACCAGAGGCGGCGGCGCATGGTCCGATTGCGGCGCTCAAGGCTGGGGATGTCGTCCAAATTGACCTAGTGGCACGCAGCTTGAACGTCAAGTTGAGCGAGGCGGAGATTCAGAGTCGGCTTGAGGCGCTGCCGAAGTTTGAGTCCAAGGTCACATCGAAGTGGTTGAAGCGGTATTCGTATTTTGTCACCAGCGCCGATACGGGCGCGGTTTTAAGTGTGTAGTGTGCGTTCTCTAACGCACAGCGACGTTAGAGAACGTCGCCCACACAAAAAGGAGAAGATATGAAACTAAAAGGTGCAGAAATTCTTTGGGAATGTCTGGTGCGCGAAGGCGTGGAAGTGGTCTTCGGTTACCCGGGCGGGGCGAACATGCCGATCTATGATGCGATGTTGAATTATCCGATCCATCTTGTGTTGGTGCGGCATGAGCAGGGCGGCGCGCACATGGCGGATGGATATGCGCGCGCTTCGGGGAAAGTCGGTGTGGCGATGGCGACCTCGGGACCCGGTGCGACAAACCTGGTGACGGGCATTGCCACGGCGATGATGGACTCGGTTCCTGTCGTATTCATTACGGGACAGGTCGCCGCGCATTTGATTGGCGGGGATGCGTTTCAG
>JAUXWL010000562.1 GCA_030680155.1 Anaerolineales bacterium | reverse complement strand
AATTGTATCGGTTATAATTTTTTACATCCCAATCTGTGACTCTACTGCAAAAAGATGCTTAAACACAACCCGCAGGGCGCGAGGACACGAAGGTTAAATAATGAAAAGGTTTTCCTTTGTGTCTCTTTGCCTGCACCGCCGCGCGTAGCGGACTGCGCGAAGACGCAGTGCAGCACATCGTCCCGACACTTGCACCGAACGCAAGTACGGTGTGTCCTTCGGGAGGCACGCGTGTGAACTTCGTGTTCAATTGGTTTTTGCAGTGGACTCATCTGTTAATCGTCCTCAAAGGTATGCCATGAACATTGCAATTGCGCTTGTCCTCGGTTTGTTGATCGGCTGGCTGGTGGAATGGGTGATTGACTGGTTTTACTGGCGGCGTCCCCGCCAGGAGCCTTCAAGTCAGCCTGCTTCTGCTCCAATAACCACACAGAAGATCCGCTATAAAAAACGCCCCGCCGATGCCGACGATCTCAAGAAGATCAAGGGCATCGGTCCTGTCATTGAAAAGCAATTGAACAAAGTCGGAATTTATAAATACGAGCAAATTGCCGAATTAACCCTCGATGAATTTGAAGAGGCATTGGATGACCTTCTGCGGCGCTTCATCAGTTCGCGCAGGATTATCAGTCATTCGCGCGAACTTGTGGAACAAAAGGGCCGGGGGGATGCGGCATGAAGGAGCCTCTCCGGACACGTTATGCTCCGGGTTATGACCTTTTTAAATTAATCGTTGCCATCATCCTGACGATCATCTTGATCATTTTGCTTCTGCGTGAGCGGGATGGACGACTCGCCGCGTTACAAATGGCTGTATCCACGCTTACCGAAACCGTATCCCTTGTTATGCCAACTGCCACGTTCGAGCCGCCCGTTTTGACGCCCGAACCAACACAGACAGAAGAGCCGCCTGCCGAACCGCAGGTTGCATCTGATTTGAATGAATGCCCATCGAACCCGACGCGCATTCAAGTTGGATTTACCGTCCGCGTGTTGGACTGGTTGAACTTCCGCGCGGCTCCCGGGCTTGGGAAAACGATCCAGCATACGAACTCCCCGGGTACCGAAATGGAAGTCATCGGCGGTCCCATTTGCGCGCCGCAGAGTGGAGAACCCCCACGGGCGTATTTGTGGTGGAATGTCCGCATGGAGGATGGGCGCGAAGGCTGGTCTGCCGAAGCCCCGTTGAATTTCCCCAATTATTTTTTGGAACCTGTTGAATAAAAATTCCCCGCATCACTGCGGGGAATTTTTATTTGGCGCCTTGCTCATCGCATATTCCGCCAGCGCGGTGATCGTCAGCGACGGATTCACGCCCGGGTTGGCGGGCATCACAGAACCATCAATGATATACATGCCCTTGTAATTGTGAACCTCAAAATTCTCGTCGATCACGCCGTCGTCAATATTCTGTCCCATTGGCGCGCCGCCGAGGATGTGGGCGGTGGTGGGCAGGTTGAGCAGGTTCTCGCCAACCGAACCAAGCGGAATGCCGTTCGTGCGCTCCGCAAACTCGCGCGTGATCTCATGCGAGCCTTCCACTTGCGCGTTGATGGTGTAGCCAGGCTCCTCCTCTGCCACCATGCCCGTGCGGAAGAGCGTGAAAATACTTTTGCCCACTTTGAAGCGCATCCGATTATCGGCGTGCTGCATGACCAGCAAAATGGTCACATTATGCGCCCAGCCCGGCAGGAACAACGCCTTCGCAAAATCGAGCGGATGTGTAATTCCCCAGCCGAGGAAATTCAGAATGCGGCGCGGCACGCTGAAATTCTTATCGATCAACGGCGCGGCGAGGAAACGCATCAGCGACGACCCGTCAGGGTAGCGCACTGGTTCGATGCGCGTCATCTCATCATGGTTATAGATGGATGAAATGGACACGCCTTCCGAGTAATTGATATCAGACTTGCGAGCCACGCTTCCAAGCAGACCTTCGGAGTTGGTCCTGACCATCGTCCCCAGTTTCGCTGATAGTTTCGGCAGCGACTTCTTCACGTCGCGCAGATTCAAAAGTAATTTCATCGTCCCCATCACCCCCGCCGAAAAGATGACGTTGTTGGCATAAACGGTTTGCGTGCGCTTGAAAAGTTTGGTGGAAGTTTGATAGGTGACTTCATAGCGTTCCCTCACCCCTTGCCCCTCTCCCTCAGGGAGAGGGGTTGGGGTGAGGGGTCGAACGTCCGTAACCTCAACCTCAGAACGAATTTTCGCCCCATTCTTCTCTGCAAAATACAAATAATTTTTGGGCAGCGTATTCTTCGCATTGTGACGACATCCCACCATGCAGCCGCCGCAGTGCTGGCAGCCCGCCCGGTCTGGACCCTCTCCGCCAAAGTATGGATCGGGAACGGTCACACCAGCTTCCCCGAAGAAAGAGCCGACATCCGTCGCGCGGAAGGTGTGCCCCATGCCGCGTTCCTCCGCCATTTGTTTGAGCAGCAAGTCCGCTTTCCAAAGTTTGGGGTTGCGTGCCACGCCGAGCATTTTCTTCGCCGTCTCATAATGCGGACGAAGCGCCTCGCCCCACTTGAGATTTTGATTCCATGCGGGGGTGGCAAAGGTTTCATCGGTGGGAACTTCGAGCACGTTGGCATAACCGAGACTGCCGCCGCCCACGCCCGCGCCGTGCAAGACCATTACGCCTTTGAGGATGGAAATTTGCAAAATGCCGTGGGCACGTAGGGCGGGAATCCAAACGTATTTCCAGAACTGCCAATTGGATTTGGCGAAGTCGTTGTCGTTGAATCGTTTGCCTTTTTCAACGACAAGAACCGAGTAGCCTTTTTCCGTCAGTCGCATGGCAGAAACGCTGCCCCCAAACCCTGAGCCGATGATGACGTAGTCGTAGTAGCTGTTAGCCATGTAGCTCTCAGCTTTCAGCGGTTAGCCCGCAGAGTTTGCATGAAGGATGTGAGCATTCGTTTCACCTCTGTGACATCGGTATTAAGTTTTTTGTACTGTTCATTGGGGATGAACTCAAGATCACGGGCAAGAAGTAATTGATATTCTGTTTCGCTGGCAGAACCCATTGCAATTTGTAGAAAACGGGCAAGCTGGGCATCTGTGTTTTGTCCACAGCCCTCGGCAATGTTGGTTGGAATGGACATGCTGGCGCGGCGGATTTGGGAGGTTAGCCCGTACAGTTCTTCCTTGGGAAAACTTTTGGTCACTTTGTACACAGCCAATGCGAGTTGATGTGCCTTTTCCCACACTTTGAGTTGACGGAAATCTTTCATGGATGGAAATTATAAGCTATCAGCGATTAGCTGTCAGCGGTCAGTTGTTTGGTGTGCACGCAAAGGTTGTCAGGCTGCGAGAGGAAAAAGAGAGCGGGTTTTCACCAGTTTCTCCCAATCATTGCTCAACCAAGCGGCACGGGCTTTGGCAGTCAAGATAGCGCCGTCCACATTCCATTGAGCGCCAGAAA
>JAUXWL010000323.1 GCA_030680155.1 Anaerolineales bacterium | reverse complement strand
GTCTCCTACTCGCGCGGACTTTATATCTCAAAAATTTACGAAGCCAACGGCGTGAAGGTGGTCAACACCCCGCAGGTGGCGGAGAGATGCGGCGACAAATATGTCACCAGTCAATTGCTTGTCCAGAACGGAGTCCCAACTCCCAGGGTGCTGATGGCTTTTGACGAAGAGTCAGCTTTGGCGGCGGTGGAGGCGGTGGGTTATCCTGCCGTGATGAAACCCGTCGTCGGTTCGTGGGGGCGTCTGCTCGCCAAAGTGGATAACCGTCACATGGCGGAGTCATTGATCGAGCACAAAGCCACGCTGGGAGTCCATCATCAAGTTTTCTATATTCAGGAATACATCAACAAACCTGGAAGAGACATCCGCGCCTTTGTGGTGGGGGAGGAACCCATCGCGGCGATCTACCGCACCTCCGAGAATTGGATCACCAACACGGCGCGCGGCGGAGTTGCTACAAACTGCCCGCTCACGCCTGAGTTGAGTGACATCTGCCGGAGGACCGCCAAAGCCATCGGCGGCGGTTTGCTTGCCATTGATGTCTTTGAAACCGATAACGGACTTACGGTCAATGAAGTCAATCACACAATGGAGTTTCGCAACAGCATTGCGACGACGGGCGTCAACATCCCCGCCTTGATGGTGGATTATGTGTTGGAGCAGGCGATGAAATTGTAAGTTTCAACTGGGACGGCGAAAATTGGCGGTGCAAAACCATTGACACATTTCACTTTTTGCATAGAATTGCGCCCAACATGTTTATAGTTTTTGCACTGCCTCGTACCCGTCGTCCGAAGCCCACTTCCCCGAGAAGGTTGGGAACTTTTTGTTTTGACGGCGGCTCGAACGCAAATGTGAACTAACAACTAGTCACAAGTCAACCCAAACAGCCCTCCTTCTCGGAGGGCTGTTTTTATTTTCCCTCACCCTAACCCTCTCCCAAAAGGAGAGGGGACTCCCTTCCCCTTTCGGGGGAAGGGTTGGGGATGAGGGAGCGAAAATCACAAGGAGTAAAAATGAGTCCAAAGTCAAAACCTAGTGTCAAGAAAGTTGTATTAGCCTATTCAGGCGGATTGGATACATCCGTCATCGTGCCGTGGTTGAAGGAAAACTACGGCTGTGAAGTCGTGTGTTTTTGCGCAGACGTGGGGCAGGGCGA
>JAUXWL010000552.1 GCA_030680155.1 Anaerolineales bacterium | reverse complement strand
CGTCTGCCAATTCGGAGCAAAACCTCAGCCACGAATTCCGCGAATTTGCGCGGATTGAACCAAAAAATCAGCGGGAATCAGCGAAATTCGCGGCAAAATGCTCTCATCCTTGCCCTATGCAGACTTGTGGGTAATCACCAGGGGGATTGGGCATGGTAGAATCGGAAATCCCTGTAGGAGAAAAAATGACGGCGAAATTGATTCTGCGAAACAAGGAATATGAAGTTAAGGCAGGCATGTCCCTGCTGGATGCTTTGAAGAAGAGCAATATCGTCCCCGAATCTGTGATTGCCACCCGTGATGGTGAGTTAATCACCGAGGATGAGATTTTGCGAAATGGGGATGTGATCAAGTTGATCGCAGTGATCTCTGGGGGAGGTTCGTAATCCGTGACGCGTAAATTACGGAATACGCAGCACGGATTATCTTTGGAGCGTTGCAATGAAATGTAAAAAGTGCGGAGGCAAAGCCTCGGTCAATATGCGTCAACACAGGCTGGCGTTATGCAAAGAACATTACCTTGAGTGGATTCCCGAACAGACCGAGCGGTTCATTAAAAAATACCGCATGTTCACGAAGGATGAAAAGATCCTCGTGGCAGTTTCGGGCGGCAAGGATTCACTGGCGTTGTGGGACATTCTCACCCGCCTTGGCTATCAAGCGGACGGACTGTATCTGGCGCTCGGCATTGACACTTCGACTTCGCTCAGTGCAGGTGGGGGCATCGGCTATTCAGATGAGTCGCATCGGCTGACTGAAAAATTTGCGCAGGCAAATAATCTCAAACTGCATGTGGTCAACATGGAGCAGGAATATGGATATTCCATTCCCACGCTGTCGCTGGTCAGTCATCGTGGACATGGCAAACCGTGTTCTGTGTGTGGATTAGCCAAACGCCATGAAATGAACCGCATCGCACGGGACCTGGGGTATGACGTGCTCGCCACCGGGCATAATCTCGATGATGAAGCGGCGGTCTTGTTCGGGAATACCTTGCATTGGTCGGCGGAATACCTGCTCCGTCAGGGACCCGTCCTGCCTGAATCGGATGGACTGGCGCGCAAGGTCAAGCCGTTGTGCCGTTTCTACGAGCGCGAAATGACCGCCTATTCCATTGCGCGCGGCATCGAGTATATCTATGATGAATGTCCGTTTGCGGAGGGGTCGCAGCAGATCTTCTATAAAGAGGCGTTGAATCAACTGGAGACCGCCCGCCCCGGCGCAAAACTGACGTTCTACACCCGGTTCCTTGAAGCGCGGCAAAGCGGGAACTTATTTATCGAGAAGGATATTGAAAAGGCGCATTTGCATCCATGCCCCCAATGCGGTCAGCCGACATCCACACCTGACCTGTGTTCGTTTTGCAGAATGATCGAAAAGGCGAAAACGGGATAAGTTACCGAACCAGGGTGGTAACCAGACCGATCAGGAATAATCCGGCCACTACATATCCGGCGATCTGTTCGGTGGAGAAAATTGTGATGGGCGGCGCTTCAAAACTAAGCTGATTGATGCTGGGCTGCGGTGGGATTTCCTGCTGCCCTATCAGTGCATTGCGGAACGCAAACACGGTGGGTGGGCGGTTATCGGGATGCAGTGACATTGCCCATAAGATCGCTCTTTCTACGTGAGCGCTAAGGCTGGGGTTTATCTGTCTGGGCGGGATCAGGCTGCGGCTGGTTAAGAAGCGTTTGCGTACTTCGGCGGGCGGTTCATTGGTCAGAAGGTGATAGAGAGTCGCGCCAAAGGAAAAAATATCCGCTCTTGGGTCGGTATGCGTGTCATCACCGCCGTATTGTTCGAGGGGTGTGTAGAGCGCGGTTCCCTGCCCATGGATCACGGTAATGGTGACTTCGTCGGGAGCCATGATCTTGACGAGACCAAAATCCACCAGTTTGACCAATCCGCTGGGCGTGATCTTGATGTTGCTCGGCTTGATGTCGCGGTGAACGATGGGCGGTTCCTGGTTGTGGAGGTAGTTCAGCGCATCGGCGATCTGCGCTGCCCAGCGCAGGACTTCATTTTCAGACAGGAAGGTTTTATTGCGGCGGGCCTCCTGCATTCGCTCACGCAGGTCCTTGCCCGGCACATAGTCCATTACGAGATAGTCGTAGGTCTCTTCCGAGAAGTAATCTGAAACTTTGGGCAGGTTGGGGTGGTCGAGGCGCGCAAGAACAGAAG
>JAUXWL010000031.1 GCA_030680155.1 Anaerolineales bacterium | reverse complement strand
TCGCAGATCATATCCCAGTGGATGACACTTTTATTTTTAGAACCAGTTTCGGGGTAGCCTGCGCCGAGCGCCATGTGGAACGAACCGCCGATTTTCTCGTCGAACAGGATATTACCCGTGAATTGCTGAATGTCAAAATTCGTGCCAATGGCGAACTCACCGAGGAAGCGTGAGCCTTCGTCGCTTTCGAGGGTCTTGAGCATGAATTCCTGATTCTTTTCGGCTTTGGCGGAGGTCACTTTTCCATTGGAGAAGGTCAATTCCGCGCCTTCCACACTCGTGCCGCCGTAATTGGCGGGATAGGTGAACTTCACCCAGCCGTTGACCGAATCTTCCACAGGTCCCGTGTAGATTTCGCCGTCGGGCATGTTGTGCGTGCCGTACGAATTCATGAACGTGCGGCCCTTGACCGAGAGTGTCAATTCCACGTTGGGTCCGCGCAGGATGACCTGATTTTTGCCCTTCATAAAGTCCACGGCTGACTGCTGTTTATCTTTCACGCTATTCCAAAAAGCGATGGGGTCTTCTTCATTGGCATGTACAGCCCCAAATACGAAATCCTCATATTCTTTCAGGCTCATGCTGGCATCCTGGGCGTAGCCCTCGGTGGGGAAGAGGGTCGTCACCCACTTGAAGGAACCATCCGCGCCGCGCCGGAATTGTGCCTCTGTGATCGCGGAGAGCGCCTTACTGCGCCGCTGTGATTTTGCAGGGTCGATGTTCGTCGTGCCTTTGGTGTTGGTCGCCGAGTGAATGCGGACGCGTCCCTCGAACTGTTCATACGCCAGTTTGTAAAACGTCGGCACAAAATCCAGTTGATTGTCGTTGGCGTAGGTCAGGTACATTTCATCCTGGCTGAACGGCATCATGCCGGGCAGGACCATCATCAAATGCGGCTGACCGCCCTTTTCCAAAATCTGGATGTAGAGTTCCCGCAGCAAGGGTTCAGCGGCAGTTGTTCCTTCCAATAGAATGCGATCGCCGGGTTTTACACGGGTGGAATGCTCCACCAAAATTTTTGCATATTTCGAAACACGAGGGTCAGCCAATTTAATTCTCCTTGAAACAAGAATGACGAAATTATATCACCTCAACCAGACCGGGTATTACGCCGCAGTAAACCATGGAGTCTGTAGCAACGCAAAGATTCTGCCACGGATTTCACGGATTTTCGCAGACTGAATTCAAAAATCCATGATAATCTGTGCTAATCCGTGGCAAAAGACTTCTACCACGTTTAGGTGCAGCCCTACCCCAGACCGACACCTTCCCTTCAAAAAGTAACTTTTGTCACGTGCTTTTTTGTTGAAAATGGATATGATTGGTGGTAATTGGCCTTATACCCAGCGCGGTCACAAATTGCGCTTTTTCAAAGGCGGGAAAGCGCAATTTGTACCCTACGGACATGATATGACCGTGGGCATTATATTGTAAGGAGTACGCATGACGATCACATCCACAAAAACAACCACCGCCTGGGCGGAAGTGGACGAAAACGGACGCCTCATTCTTCCGCCCGAAGTTGCCCGCCACTATGGGCTGACTCCTGGCTCGAAGGTCCGCCTTGACGAAGGACAGAACTTTGTTCGTATGCACCGCCCGGTGACTCACCTGACAAAGGTCTACATAGAGCCAACCGTCGCCTGCAACCTCGACTGCATCACCTGCTTCCGCAACGCGTGGGAGCAGCCCATCGGACGCATGACCGAGGAGACCTTCGAGAGTATCTTCAACAGTCTCAAACAAATGGACCCGATCCCCGATGTCTATTTTGGCGGCATCGGCGAACCGCTTTTTCACGTCAAAACCATCGAATGGATCCGCCGCATCAAGGAACTCGGCGTGAAGGTGGAACTCATCACCAATGGCACGATCCTCACCGAAAAAAAATCCCGCGAGTTGATCGATGCAGGCTTGGATATTCTCTGGGTCTCGCTTGATGGCGCCACCCCCGAAGGCTTTGCCGATGTCCGTTTGGGAGCGGAACTGCCCGACATTATCGAAAACCTGCGCCGCCTCTTCAAGTTGCGCGGGCCGGGACACTTCCCCAAGCCTGAAATCGGCGTGGCGTTCGTGGCGATGAAACGCAACATCAACGACCTGCCGAAGATCATCAAAATGGGGCATACCTTCGGCGCGCGCTATTATTCAGTCAGCAATGTTCAGCCGGCCACACCTGAAATGCAGGCAGACCGTCTGTACACCCGCACCATGCGGAATATTGCCTACATGCCCTCGCCTGTGCTGCCCAAACTCAGCCTGCCAAAAATGGACTTCAATGAAGATACCCAGGCTGCACTCACCGAAGCATTCAATAGCGGATGCAACGTCAGCTTTGCAGGCAACAACTGGGGCGGCGCAAATGATGTCTGCAATTTTGTCGAAAGCGGCACCATGTCCATCGCGTGGACGGGGGATGTCAGTCCCTGCTGGCCGCTGATGCACACGCACACAAGTTATTTGCATAACAAACCGAAACTTTCGAAGAAGCATGTGATTGGCAATGTGCGCGAAAACTCCCTCGAAGGGATCTGGCTCAACCCCGAATATCTCGCCTATCGCGAACGGTTGCATAACTTTGTTTTTGCGCCCTGCACCTTCTGCGGCGGCTGTGACCTCTCCGAGACCAACGAAGAAGACTGCATGGGCAACGACATCGCCCCCGTCTGCGGTGGATGTTTGTGGGCGCAGGGAATTATTCAGTGTCCATGAGCTTAGACTATCGTCCTGAGTGAAGCGAGGGCTTTCTGGTTTAATCGCGCGACTTTGGGGTTTTAAAGAACGACAAAGTTATTCTGCATTTGGTATACTTTCCGTCGGAGAGAGAGCGCCAAATGCAGATTCGCTTTTATGCCAACATGCGGACCATAGTGAGACAGGAATCTTTCGAAGTCGCCGAGTTGAACGGCGATAATACCTTGCGAAGCCTGTTAAACGCTCTCATTAAGCATTTCCCCGATATTCGCCGCTATTTATTTGACTCAAAAAATGACCTCCTGCCTGACGTGCCGATCTTCGTCAATGGACGGAACCCGCGTCTTGAAAAATTGGGCGTGGATATGCCGCTTGGGTCGGATGATATTATTAGCATGTTTTCCCCGATTTCCAGCGGGAAGATGAATGTTGAAGTCATGCGCGAACCTGCACCCAATGAAAGGGAGTAAATTATGAAAGTAAGTTTCTTCGCGACCTTGCGTGATATTGCCGGTGGAAAAAATGTTGAATTCGACCTTGAACATGGCGTTACCGCTCAAGAACTTCTGGATGCTATTATCGAAAAATTTCCGCTCATGAAAAAGGAATTGCTGAACGAAAACGGCGAGATGTACGGCCACGTCCACTTTTTTATTAATGGGCGCGATGTGCAATTTATGGAAGATAAATTTTCCACAAAGATCGAACAGGGCGATACAGTCAACGTCTTCCCGGCGGTGGGGGGCGGGTAGTTGTGTAATTCGCAAGATAAATCTTGCGGTACGGATTAAAACGAAGCAGGGCGACTCACGTCGCCCTGCTTTTTATTCGGAGAGATTCGGTTTCAGGAAACCGGACCAGCTATCGGTTAAGAAAGAACCGTTAGATGATCTCCAATTCCTTCAACTTGGATTCGGGTACAACGCCGTTGACCCATCCGCGCTTGTCGTAGTATTCGACGAGCATGTCATCGAGTTCGCAGACCTGACCCTTGCTGCCGCCATAGTTGGAAGGTTCAGTAGTGAAGCGTTTGGGCAGGGTATCAGAGCCTTCGCCGAAGCCGTTGAGGTTGTTGATGTGGCGTTCGAGGTTGTAGACGCGCTCGCCAACCTTGAGCAGGTGACCTGCATCGCAGGGGACGCCTGTCATCGCTTCGTATTGCGCGGCGAAGGAGTCGAGCGATTCGGCGAAGGTGGAGAATTTGCAGAGGTCAAGGCAGTCGGTGACGGCGTGAACGTTTTGGAAGATGAAGTTCATCTCGCCTTTGCCCTTCCACGCGAGCGGATCGGCGACGGTGGATGGGCCCAACACGTTGCCGACGACTTCGGCGGCGGGGGTGTAGCCGCGCAGATGGCAGGCGCCGCGGTTGGATGTGGCGTAGCCCAAGCCCATGCCTTTGATACCGCGTGGATCGTAGGCGGGAATGCCCTGTCCTTTGACCGTCATGGCGAGTTCGGGGTGACCGAAGTGCTTGGCAGTGGCGTTTGCGCCGTCTGCGAGGATGTTGCCGATACCTTTGCGTGTGGCGATCAAGCCGGCGGTTTCAACCATCTTGGCGCCATCGCCCCAGTTCAGTTTGCCGTCGCCATTGGTGTAACCTTTTTCACTGGCTTCCATCCACACGGAGAGCGGGTGACCGACTTCGATGGCGTCGAAGCCGTAGTCGTTGGCGCAGTCGATCATCTTGGCGACGACGCGGATATCATCGTTGCCGCAGTTCGTGCCCACCGACCAGGCGGGTTCGTATTCGACCGATTCCATGCGCAGCCCGGCATACGGGCCGTCTTTGATCTCGACTTCCTTCTTGCAGGCGACAGGGCAGGCGTGACAGGTGGGGTTATCCACGAGGATGTTGTCGTTGACGTATTCGCCGCTGACTTTTTCGGCATGTTCCCAGCCGGTGAATTGGCTGTTCATGGCGGGCAAGCCGCCGATGACGTTGGTCATGTTCATGAGCACGTTGGTGCCATAAACAGAGAGACCGCCTTTGCGTGGCGAGGTGACGACGCGCTCGTCCATGATCTCGGCAAGCGCCTTCTTGTGGGCTTCCTTCCACTTATCGCGGTTTGCGGCTTTGACGATCTTCTTCTCGGATTTGACGACGATGGCTTTTAGATTCTTGGAACCGCCTACACAGCCGGTGCCGCCGCGTCCGGAGGCGCGGTCATCTTCGTTGATCCAGCACGCGAACTTGACCAGGTTCTCGCCTGCGGGACCAATGGCGATGACGGTCAGGTCTTTTTCGCCGTATTTTTCCTTGAAGTGCTTGATGGTGTCGTGAACGCCTTTGCCCCAAACTTCGGCGGCATCCAGAAGTTCGATCTGGTCGTCATGGATGTAGGCGTACACGGGTTTTTCGGCTTTGCCTTTGAAGACCAGTCCATCGAAGCCAGCCCAGCGGAGTCGGGCGGCAGACCAGCCACCATGGTGAGAATCAGTGACCGTTCCGGTGAGAGGCGATTTGGTCACAATTGCCATGCGTCCGCTCATGTTGGCTTCGGAGCCGGTCAGCGGTCCGTTCATGAAGCACAGGATGTTATCGGGCGAGAGGGCATCAACTTTCGGCCCGTTGTCGAACACGTACTTCACGCCCAAACCGCGACCGCCGATATACTTGCGGGCATCGTCTTCGTTGATGGGTTTGTAGTCCACTTTTCCTGCGGATAGATCCACCCATGCGACCTTGTTAGCATAACCACCTAGTTCCATGACTATCTCCTTTGTTTGAAATGAGAATAGGACGGCAAATGCCGCCCACACTATAAATAGCATAGCATTTCAAAAAAAAAAAACAATTGTTAAGTTTTTTCTTAACCGAAATAGATGACGTTTGTCATATTGCGCCTGTTTTCACAAATTAATAAATGGTTGAAAATCGAAGTGCGATATACTTTTGCCCATGAAACAACTTTTACAAAACATAAAATCTGGAAAAGCCTCCATCGAGAATGTTCCCATCCCCACCCCGCGCGAAGGGCAGGCGCTTGTGCGCGTTGCGGCCAGCCTTGTTTCGGCAGGCACCGAACGCATGGTGGTTGAGTTTGCTGAAAAAAGTCTCGTTGGCAAGGCGCGTTCGCGTCCCGATCTTGTCAAACAAGTCCTCGATAAAGCCAGGCGCGAAGGCGTGATGCCCACCATGCAAGCCGCTTTCAACCGCCTCGACCAGCCGATGGCGCTCGGGTATTCCACTGCTGGCGCCATCGTTGCGCTCGGCAAAAATATGCAAGGCTTCAAGGTTGGTCAGCGGGTGGCGTGTGCGGGCGGGGGATATGCCACGCACGCCGAATACAACATCGTGCCGCGCAACTTGCTCACCCCACTCCCGAAAAATGTCGATTTCGAATCCGCCGCCTTCACCACCCTCGGCGCAATCGCTTTACATGGTTTCCGCCTCGCAGAACCTCAACTTGGCGAGAACGTGGCAGTGATCGGTTTGGGTCTTTTGGGATTATTGACGATTCAACTGGCGTCTGCGGCGGGATGCAGCGTCCTCGGCATTGATATTGACCCGAAGAGAGTCAAGCTCGCTTCCTCTCTTAACGTTCAAGCTGTTACACGTCCCCAGGCAGAATCTGCATCTGCCGCCTTCACCGCCAACCACGGCTTTGACAGCATCATCATCTGCGCGGACACATCCTCAAATGACCCGGTTGAATTGGCTGGCATCATTGCCCGCGACCGCGCCAAAGTTGTCGCCACAGGCGCGGTTGGATTGAACTTCCCCAGAAAAATCTACTACGAAAAAGAGATCGCTTTCATCAACTCCCGCTCCTATGGACCGGGCCGCTATGATTCGAATTACGAAGAGAACGGAAATGACTATCCCATCGGCTACATCCGCTGGACGGAGGGGCGAAATTTCCAGGCCGTCGTAGACTTAATGGCAAGTGGAAAGTTGAAAGTGGAGCCGTTGATTTCGCACCGCTTCCCCATTGAAGATGGAGTCAAAGCATACGAAGTCATTACTGGGAAGAAGAAGGAAGCATTTTTGGGGGTGTTGCTGAAATACAGTGACGAGAAACGAGAAACGAGTAAGCGAGTTGAGTTTTCCCTTGTTACTCGTCGCTCGTCTCTTGTTACTCTCGGTGTTCTCGGCGCAGGTTTATTTGCCAATTCCACTTTATTACCTATTCTCAAAAACAACAAAGATTTTCAACTGGTCGGCATCGCCTCCTCGGGTGGATTGCACGCGCAGCACTCTGGCAAGAAATTCGGTTTTCAATACGCCACTTCCTCTGAAGATGAGATCATCAACGATCCGAAGATTAACACCGTTGCCATTCTCACTCGTCATGACTCTCACGCAGACCTGGTGGTGAAAGCGCTCAAGGCGGGGAAGCATGTGTTTGTGGAAAAGCCGCTGGCGATAAACAGTAAGCAGTTATCAGTCATCAGTAAGCAGTTATCAGTGAGCAGTAAACAGTTATCAGTGGTCAGTAACTGTTTACTGCTCACTGGTTTTAACCGTCGCTTTTCCCCGCTTGCTCGATCTCTCAAATCTCAAATCTCCAGTCTCCAGGAACCGAAATATCTCCATTACCGCGTCAATGCGGGGTTTATCCCTGCGGACCACTGGACTCAAGACCCAGCCCTTGGCGGCGGACGCATCATTGGCGAAGCCTGTCACTTCATTGACATGCTCACTTTCCTCATCGGCGCACCGCCTGTCAGCGTGAGCGCATATGCCCTGCCGAACGGCGGCAAATACCGCGAGGACAATGTCTCGATGACCTTTACCTTCCCTGATGGCTCCCTCGGCGTAGTGGACTATCTCGCCAACGGCGACAAGTCCATGCCGAAGGAGCGGCTGGAAGTCTTCTGCGAAGGCATGGCGGCGGTGTTGGATGATTACGTCTCGTTGACCATTGTGAAAGATGGCAGGAAAAAAGTGGAGAGCGGAGCGCAGGACAAAGGCTGGAGGGCGGAAATGTCTGCTTTTGCAGGAGCAATCAAAAGCGGAGGAGAGGCGCCGATTCCGTATGAGCAGTTGATTGGCGTCACCAGGTCCACATTCGCGGCAGTGGAGTCGCTGCGGAGTAAAAGCCCAGTCGAAATAAAATAAAGGCTCTCTTGGAATTGCCGTAACGAACCCCCACAGGCAGCCCGACATTAATGTCGCGCTGCCAAATACAGCCAGGGCTGAATCCAAATCACGGCAAACCCCAATCAACCAAAATAAAAACGTCCCGAAGGCTGCCGTCAGGCGTTAAAATTTTTCGAATAAAACTTCGGGGGGGATAGCGACATACCCATGAAGAATTTCCCGATAGTTTTGCGCTATACCCAGCGCGGTCACAAATTGCGCTTTTTCAGAAGGGGATAAGCGCAATTTGTACCCTGCGGGCATGATATGACCGTGGGCATTATATACCAACTTCGGGACGTTATTCATACTGCGAATTGCATCACGGAAAATGTTACTTTGAGAAGTAACGTTGCATCAGGAAAAATGTTACTTTCCGATAGGCAGAACAGCCTGTCGGAGGAGCCACATGATGAGCCTGAACAGCAAACGCGAACTGTTGGAAGTGGTGC
>JAUXWL010000548.1 GCA_030680155.1 Anaerolineales bacterium | reverse complement strand
AATTCACCGATAACGGCGATGGAAGTTTATTTGGGGTGGAAAGCAGAAACATTGACCTGAACTATTTCAACGGAACCGAGGAGGAATTCCTTGCGCGGTATCCGCAACCACAGACACAAGCGACACTAATCGCCAAATTTGGCGACACCCTCGTGGAGTACAGGAGAGTCTCATGACCCAATACAGCATGACCCCTTTTAATAGCGGAACACGCCTGAGAACTGACCATAATACATCCGCAAGTGTCATCGCACCTTACAACCGTGGACAACTCATTGTCGGTGATGAACTTTGGGAAGCATCCACGGATGGAAACGAAGTTAAAAAAGGGGATAAATGGTTGCACGTTACCTCTGTGGACGGCGTCAATTTGAGCGAACGCGGTTGGATGGCATACATTCACAAAGGCGTACCGATCTGTGAGAATTTCAAGGTCATCGAAGACCCTGCCCCCCCGCCTGCGCCTGTGTTCCCTGAATCCTTTACGCTTGTGGACCCGAGCGGTGCAAAAGCGGAGTATGTGTTCGTAAGAGTAATTGAGAAATAAATAGGTCGCTCTATGTGTAGAACAAATAACAGGAATTTTTCTTACAAAGTCTCGCTCAAAAATACACTCTCGTCAGCCCGTTGGCCACAATGCTGACAGAAATGTTATTCTAAAATACTCCGTATCAACGAAATCATCAAAATCACATTTGGAAGGAACGCAAAACCCATCAGTGTTTTCGATTGTGTCAAAAGCGTACAAATTATCTAATGCAAGGACGAAATTCATCCTGCCATCGTTTTCGTTTTCGCGAATAAACGCATTTGGAATTCCATCTAATTTTCGGGTTTCTCTGTCGTACTCTATTGAAGGCACTACAAATCCAATCCTACGCATATCTTTACTGTAGACATCAAGGAATAAATTCATAGAGCGATAGGATGGTTTTAATAAAAATGGAGAGCCTTCGCGAATACTTCGTTCATCCTCCGCGGAAAGTGGGATTTCAAGGGAAATCTTTGCATACAAAGTAATACTACCGTCACTCTTTGCGCCACCAAGAATAGTATCCAGATAAGCAACCTGTCGATCTTCCTTTATACGATCATCTATCTTCAATGCAAGAGGAATTTCCGCCCTCAGCTTTTCAAGCTGTCCTTTAATTTCTTCGAGATTCTTTTTATCCGAATCGCTTAAATTTACCTGAGATTTACCAGCCGTCAACTCTTCCTCAAGTTTTTCAATCTTCTCCTTCTTTTTTATTTCTTCACCAATAATATCTAACCAATCTAGTACTGAAGATTCAACAGTATCAAATGTGCCTTCTAAAATGGAGTGTAAAACCTTTACTTCTGTAGCTTTATCATCTGGTAAATATTTGTTTATTCTGGCAATTTCATTAAATAATCTATTTATGGATTTTTTGATATCCATAATTCGTCGATAAGCCAAAAAACCATATTTCTTTAAGCTTTCTCGAGATCGTTTTATAGAATCCAGTCTTTGTAAAAAATACCCAACATATAAAGAGAGCAGGACTTCGAAAGTGCTAAGAAGAACTGTTGTTAATTGATTAACTTCAGAAGCAGGCGTATTTATCCGGTAATATATTATTCCTAATGCAGAAATAATGAATATTATCAAGATAGTCCATTCAAACTTATTTGTTTTTTCTTCCATAAAATCCTCTCCTAATCAAGAATTCTTTTGTTCATTATTCTCTACCGTACAAATACGAGTAAATTCCGTCATTGCGAGGGCGCTCTTGTTTTTTGCCCGAAGCAATCTCAAACTGTGAGGGGATTGCTTCGCCGCCAAAGGATAAAAGTGGCGGCGAAGCAATGACGGATGTATAGTAGAGAAGTTTATTATAGCAAACTCCCGCCTATCCTCACAAAATATTACATAAATCACCTTGACACCCTACTCCCACAGGCGTAAAATTCGATTAATCGGATTAATCAAGTTTTATGCTCCGCGAACGCATTTCCCCCAACATTTCTGAATTTCTTAGCTATCTGGCATCACACCCTGAAGCGGAGAATAAATTACCCCCGTTAACCGAACTCAGCCGCGAACTGGGCGTAGGCGTGGCAGCCTTGCGGGAACAGCTCGAAGTGGCCAGAGCGCTTGGGCTTGTAGAAGTCCGGCCGAGGACGGGGATGAGGCGCAAGCCCTATTCCTTCGCGCCTGCCGTCATGAAAAGTCTCGATTATGCCCTGGCGATGAACAAGGAACATTTCGTCGCCTTTGCCGACCTGCGACAGCACATCGAAACTGCGTACTGGCACGAAGCCGTGCGTATGCTCACCCCTGAAGACCACAACGAACTACAAGAACTCCTGGAGCGCGCATGGGAAAAACTGCGCGGCACGCCCATCGAAATCCCCCACCCCGAACATCGCGAATTACACCTCACCATCTACCGCCGACTGGGAAACCCATTTGTGACAGGTTTGCTGCAATCGTATTGGGATGCCTACGAAACCGTCGGCTTGAACTTCTTCACCGATTACAACTACCTCACCGAAGTCTGGAATTATCATCAACAAATGGTGGATGCCATTTGTGCCAATGACATAGAGGCAGGCTACAAAGCCCTCTCTGAACATACCGATCTGATCCACCAATTAATTTCATCGTCCCAGTGACGATCACCTTACGAGGAGTTCCATGAACAAAAAAGTGAACGATTTTTCGATCACAGTTGGCACCAAGAACGGCTCCGGCAGTTCCACCGCCAACAACACCATCCTGCGTTCTGTCTTCAAGATGGGCATCCCCGTCTCAGGCAAGAACCTCTTCCCTTCCAACATTCAAGGCTTGCCGACGTGGTACACCATCCGCGTTAACAAGGACGGATTCATTGGACGGCAGGAATCCAACGACATCGTCATTGCGATGAACCCCGATTCGTTCGCGCGGGACCTCGCATCTGTTGCGCCGGGCGGGGCATTTTTCTACTCTGACGATATCAAGCAACCGATCACCCGCACCGACATCGCCATCTACCCGATGCCGATCAAGACCATCGTCAGGAACGACCCGAACGTGCCCACCGATTTCCGTGACCTGGTCGGCAATATGGTCTATGTGGGCGTGCTCGCCCAAATGATCGGCATGGATCTTGAAAAGGTACTGGCCGCGCTGACCTTCCACTTCAAAGGCAAGCAGAAACCGATCGACATGAACTTCAACGCCCTGAAAGCAGGCGCAGAGTGGGCGAAGGAAAACCTCGAAAAGAAAGACCCGTTCCATCTTGAAGCGATGGACAAGACCGATGGATTCATCATGGCAGACGGCAACACCGCCGCCGCCATCGGTTCCATTTTCGGCGGCGTGCAATTTGTCGGGTGGTATCCCATCACACCGGCATCCTCCCTGGCCGAAGGACTCAACGACTACCTGCCCATGCTCCGTAAGCGCGAAGATGGCAAGCACACCTACGCCGTGGTACAGGCGGAAGATGAACTCGCCGCCCTCGGTATGGCAATTGGCGCCGGCTGGGCTGGCTTACGCTCGATGACCTCCACCTCCGGACCTGGTCTCTCCTTGATGACAGAATTTGCAGGACTGGCATATTATGCCGAAGTTCCTGTGGTCATTTGGGATGTGCAGCGCATCGGCCCAAGCACAGGCCTGCCGACCCGCACCTCACAAGGCGATCTGACCTTCACTCACTTTATCGGTCACGGCGACTCGCACTCGGTAACGCTTCTGCCCGGGGATGTGTACGAATGCTTCGAGTTCGGCTGGAAAGCCTTTGATGTTGCAGAACACGTCCAAACTCCCGTATTCGTGTTGAGCGACCTTGACATGGGCATGAACCAGTGGATGAGCAAGCCCTTCCAATATCCCGAAACACCGATGGACCGCGGCAAAATCCTCACCGAGCAGGATTTGGAAGAACTGAAAGGCAATTGGGGGCGCTATCTCGACAAAGACAACGACGGCATCCCATACCGCACCCTGCCCGGCAACAAGCACCCGATGAGCGCGTACTTCACCCGTGGAACGGGACATGATGAATACGCCAAGTACACGGAAGACTCGGATGCGTACCTCAAGAACATGGACCGCCTCAAGAAAAAATATTACAACGCGGCAAACTACGTCCCTGCGCCTGTTTTGCACAAAAACAAAAAAGCAACAATCGGCATTCTTGCCTATGGCTCCACGGAAAATGCGATCTTCGAAGCCCAACATCAATTAGCGGGCGAATATGGCATCGAAACCGAACTCATGCGCCTGCGCGCCATCCCCTTCAACAATGATGTGACCAAATTCATCGAAAAGTATGACCAGGTCTTCGTGGTCGAGATGAACCGTGACGGTCAGATGTACCAGATCCTGCTGACAGAGTATCCGCAATTTGCGGGGAAGTTGAAGTCTGTGGCGTATCAGGATGGTCTGCCTGCGGCTGCGAAGTGGATCCGCGAGGGAATTCTGGCGAAGTACGAGACAGTGGTCAGTGATCAGAAGTCAGTGATCAGTGAGCGGAGAAAATCGTCAGGGAAGAAAACTGACGGGAAGGCAAAGGCAACTTCAGCGTCGAAGAAGGAAGCGGCGAAAAAGCCTGCGAAGAAATCCGCAGTCAAGCCGCAGACATCCGCGAAGTCGAAGAAGAAATAGGAGTACATGAATATGAATCAAACTCTCCCCATGGCTGGCACGGCTGCAAATATCAACACTGCCGGCCTTACCAAGAATGACTATCGCGGCGCACCCAGCACTTTGTGCCAGGGCTGCGGACATAACTCGATCTCGAACCAGATCGTGACCGCGCTTTATGAAATGAACACCGTGCCTGAAAACGTAATGAAGTTCAGCGGCATTGGCTGTTCCTCGAAATCACCGACCTACTTCCTGAACCGCACCTTCGGCTTCAACAGCCTGCACGGACGCATGCCGTCGATTGCGACAGGCGCGTTGTTCGCCAACGTACAGATGAAGGGCATCGGCGTTTCGGGCGACGGCGACACCGCCAGCATCGGCATGGGTCAGTTCAAACATGTCATGCGCCGCAATGTGAACATGGTGTATATCGTTGAAAACAACGGCGTGTACGGACTGACCAAAGGCCAATTTTCCGCCACCGCTGAAAAAGGTTTGCAGCTGAAGAAGCAGGGCGAGAACCCCTACATGCCCGTTGACATCTGCATGGAAGCGCTGGTTTCCAACGCGACCTTCATCGCGCGTTCGTTCGCGGGCAACCCCAAGCAGGTGAAGGAATTGCTGAAAGCCGCACTCTCCCACGACGGCATCGCTGTGTTGGATATCATCAGCCCGTGCGTGACTTTCAACAATCAGGAAAATGCCTACCATTCCTACGCGTGGGGCAAGGATCACGAAGAACCCCTGCATGAGATTTCCTACATTGCGCCGCGCAACGAGATCATGCTCGAACGTGAAATGATGGATGGGGAGATCCGCGAGGTTGCCATGCATGACGGTTCGACGGTCATTTTGAAGAACCTCGAAAAGGGATACGATCCCACTGACCGCTACGAAGCCCTGCGCGTAATGGAAGAAGCGCAGCGCAACAACTGGCTGGTGACGGGACTGCTCTACGTCAACACCACCAAGCCTTCATTGACCGGCATCTACGACCTTGTGGATACGCCGCTCAACCGCCTCACTGAAACGGACCTGCGGCCTGAACGCGCGATGATCGACAAAATCAACGCGTTGATGTTCTAATCACCCAAACCCTCACCCCTGCCCCTCTCCCACAAGGGAGAGGGGCTTTTATACCTGTACCTATGACATCTGAAACCACGACAAACGAAAAACTCAATTTCAAACAGATCCTGCCCGTGCTGGTCATTGTCCTTGTGGACTTGATGGGGCTTTCGATCATTATTCCGCTGCTGCCGTTGTACGCGGCGCGCTTCGGGACGACACCCCTGGTGATCGGAATTTTGCAAGCCTCCTACCCGATGATGCAATTCATCGGCGCGCCGATTTTAGGGAGGTTGTCCGACCGTTTCGGGAGGAAACCTGTTTTGGTCGCCAGCCAGATCGGGACGCTCAGCGGATTCATTTTGCTTGGCTTTGCAAATTCACTGCCCCTGCTGTTCATCTCCCGCATCATCGACGGTCTCTCTGGCGCAAACATCGCCACCGCCCAGGCCGCCATCGCAGACAGCACCACCGAGAAAACCCGCACACAAGGGCTGGGACTAATCGGCGCGGCATTCGGCGTCGGTTTCGTACTCGGGCCCATCATCGCTTTCATCGTCCTTGCAGCAACGGGACAGAATTACCAGGCGGTGGCGTTCACTGCGGCGCTCTTCTCATTCGCCTCCATTTTGCTGACATCATTTTGGTTCAAGGAAACCGTCCAACAGTCAGAAAATCCGGAAGCATCGCGTAAACGCCGTCCATTCTCGTTCGATGCAATGCGCAACGCGCTCAAAAATCCTGCCATCGGTTTCCTGCTGGTCATCATGTTCTTCTATCGCGTCGCGTTTGGCGGATACGAGCAACTCTTTTCACTCTTCACACTCACCCGCCTCGGCATGGACGCGCGCGACACGTCAGGTCTGTTCGTGCTGGCAGGCATCACCATCATCGTCATCCAGGTGGTTCTGATCGGCAGATGGTCACGCCAGAAAGGCGACCGCTGGCTGGTGCTGATGGGTCTCGGTGCGCTTGCCATCGGCCTGATCGGAACTGCGCTCACACCAGCCGCACCCGTCCCCTGGTATGAAAAAGAAAAGGTGCTCGAAAGCATGGCCGGTAAAGGTGAATTCCGCGTTTCGACCCAAAGCATCAATATCAAACTGCCCGAAGAAACCGCAAAAGGCTGGAGCGGCATCACCTGGCTGCTGGTGGCAAGCATCCCTGCCGCCGTTGGCGGCGCGGTATTACATCCCGCCATCAACAGTCTGATCAGCAAATCCGCAAATCCAAATGAACTTGGCGGCACACTGGGCGTCTCCGCTGCGGCATATAGCGCGGCAAATGCCGTCGCGCCGTTATTTTATGGCATCCTCTTCCAATGGTTCGGAGGTCCCGTCCCATTTTTTGTGGGCGGGTTGATCCTCGCAGGCTTGTGGTTCTTCGCACCGCGCGTGGTGAAGTAAGGGCACAGCGTCGCTGCGCCCTTACATTGTATAATCTGTGGGAAATGAAAAACCTCGACTCCGAAATCACCCTCGAATACATCCGCGCTTCAGGGCCCGGCGGACAGAACGTCAACAAGGTTGCGACGGCGGTGCAACTGCGCTTTGACGTAGTCAACTCCCCCTCGCTCGCTTCCGACCTAAAGGGACGCCTGATTCGGCTTGCTGGAAAACGCATCACCGCTGACGGAGTCCTCATCCTCGAAGCAAAAAAATATCGCACACAGGAAGGCAATCGCGAAGACGCCATCCAAAGATTTTACGAGCTGATCCGCAAGGCGGGCGAAAAGCCAAAGGTGCGCCGCAAGACCAAACCGACCAAGGCATCGAAAGAGGAACGCTTGCAGGAAAAAAAACGGCGCGGGGAAGTCAAGAAGCTGCGAAGGAATAAAGTGGAAAGAGAATGAGCCATGCCAAACCTGACCATCAGCACGGAAAATGCGGAATTTCAAATTATCCAGTCCCTAAAGTTAAACAGGACCAAACGCCACAAGGCAAAGGAAGTATTCATTGAAGGGATAGAGTCCATCAAGCAGGCAGTAAGCGCAGGTTTGGAAATTACCAGAATCATCGCGCCGGATATCGGTAAACTTTCCTCGTGGTCAAAGGAATTGATTCGCGGCAATCAAAAGGCAAAAATAATCAACCTGTCTTTTGATTTATACCGATCCATTTGCGACCGTGAAGAACCGTCGGAAATCGTCGTCACAGCCGGGATCAAGCCGCATGGACTAAACGAACTGGCATTACCTCTTGACCCGTTTTTGTTGGTATTTGACCGACCCAGCGATTATGGCAATCTTGGGACATTAATCCGCTCCGCAAACTCATTCGGGGTCGATGCAATCTTCCTGGTCGGTCACAGCGTGGACGTTTACGATCCCAAGGTCATCCGCTCAAGTTTGGGAAGTGTTTTTCACTCGAAAATCATCCCCATTCAGTCCATGCAGGATTTTGAAGCCTGGGTCACCGAACAAAAAAGCATTAACAACATCTGTATTGTTGGGACAGACTCGACAGGAGATGTCTCCCTGCTAGGTCACAAATTAACCAAACCAATCGCGGTTGTCCTTGGGAATGAAGCAAAAGGGATGAGCGTCGCATTAAAAAACCTGTGCGATTATGTGATTAGCATCCCCATTTCTGGCGTTGTCAATTCGTTGAATGTTTCCTGTGCAGGCTCCATAATTTTATGGGATGTGTATAAAAACAGCCAATCGGGCTTGGCGAAAATTCCCGGAGCGCGGACTTCAGTCCGCAATGCCAAGGCAGACTAAAGTCTGCACTCCGATTTTGTGGATAAACTTATATAATCGGGGGCTATGCACAGCAAACATCACACACTCGCAGGTCTTATAGCAGGTCTCACTGCCGCCTCGATCTGGGGCGGCATGTACGTTGTCAGCAAGGTGGTATTGGAAGTGATTCCGCCATTCTCACTGCTTGTTTCGCGGCTTGTTTTAGGCGCATTGACTTTAGGGATTGTCATTTATTTCCGTAACAGAAATGCGGAAACAAAAACTAGCGTCACCAAAGAATTCTTTTGGTCAAGCTTTCTCGTCGGCTTTGTCGGCTATGGCGTTTCGCTTGGCTTTCAATTTGTGGGCACGAAACTCTCCACGGCTTCCAACGGGGCGCTGGTTACATCCGCCACGCCGGCATTTATTTTACTCTTCGCGCCGTTCCTGCTGGGCGAACGCGCCACTCCGCGTCGGATCATCGCGCTGGTCATTTCCACGCTGGGCGTGCTGGCAGTGATCGACCCGCGCAGCGCGGAACTCTCACCATCCCTGTTTTGGGGCAATATGAGTCTGATCGCGGCGGCGCTGACCTGGGCATTGTATTCCGTGCTGGTGCGCAAGGTTTCCAAATCCGCAGACTTGCTGACTTCCAGCGCCATCATGTTTTTAGGCGGCTTGCCGTCCAGTATTGCATTTGGAATTTGGGAGATCAACACACAAGGGATCGGTGAAATCACCGTTGGAATCATCGGCGGGATTCTCTTTTTGGGCGTCATCTCCACAGCAATCGCAATGTTCCTTTGGAATTACGCCTTTGCAGAATTGCCCGCCGCTGTCGCCTCGTTGACGTTCTTTGCCCAGCCGGTGGTTGGCGCGTTGCTCGGGTGGTTCTTCCTGGCCGAAACCATCACCCCGTTGTTTCTGGCGGGCGGAGTTTTGATCGGAGTTGGGATTCTGATTGCGACAAGGGAGTGAATGATTCAGGGTTGAATCTGCCTGGGGTGTTGAAGCAATTGTCGGTTAAGTAGGAAGCGGATGCAGTTTGGTGAAAACTGCATCCGCTTTGTTTTTTTTGTTGAGGGGAAAATGTCAAAGAGTTGGAATTCATCTAATTGCCCATCCGAAAATTCCCGGAGTGCGGACTTCAGTCCGCCATGCTGAGGCAGACTAAAGTCTGCACTCCGATTTTTCGAATAAGCTCCAAATCTATTTGGGGATATTTTTCTCCGCCATCTTGCGGGCGAGGTTCACGCTGGCATCACTGCCAACCGTGTGCAGCAGGGCCATGTTAGGCGGGCGTTGTTCGCCGATGGGATACCCGCAAATCAAGACCACTTGTTGCCCCGCTTGAATGCCCGACTTCAAGAGAACGGCATCCACATCCGAAAGCATGTCGTCCATGGTGATGGCGTAGCGCGTGAGGTGCGGCTGCACACCCCACAGAAACGCGAGTTTGTTGAAGGTTTCGGGTTCGGGGGTGAACGCCAAAATCTGCTTGGATGGACGCGCCTTGGACATCAGCCAGGCGGAACGCCCCTGCATGGTGAAGACGGCCACCGCGCGGACTTCGGGATCTTTGGCGAGGGCATTCGACGCGCGCGCCATGGACGCCGCGTCACTCGCCCCCAAGCCTGCCCTGCCATCCTGACGGCTGCCCCACTCGATGAAATGCGACTCGGCTTCGAGAACAATGCGGGACATCATGGCAACGGCTTCGCTGGGATATTCACCCGAAGCGGTTTCAGCAGAAAGCATGACGGCATCGGTGCCATCGAAGATGGCGTTGGCAACATCGGATGCTTCGGCGCGGGTGGGCAGTGGGTTTTGGATCATCGACTCGAGCATCTGTGTGGCGGTGATGACAAGTTTTGCGCGCGCGTTTGCCGAACGGATAATCGTCTTTTGCAGGGAGGGAACACGCTCGGGCGGGAGTTCCACACCGAGATCGCCGCGCGCAACCATGACCCCGTCCACAACATCCAGAATCGCTTCCAATTCGTCCATGGCTTCGGGTTTTTCCAACTTGGCGATGAGCAGTGGAACGGGTTTACCAGCGGAAAATTCCTCGATCGCGGCGCGGACCGCCTTGACATCATCTGCGCTGCGGACGAAGGAAATCGCAACTGCATCCACACCCTGAGAAATGCCAAAGGCAAGGTCGGCTTTATCTTTTTCGGTGAAGCCCGCAATGCGGAGTTTGATGCCAGGCAGGTTGATGCCTTTGTGTGAAGTGAGTTCCCCGCCCACCAGCACTTTTGCATGGATAACACGTCCCAATGCTGAAGAAACCTCAAGCGCAAGGCGCCCATCATCCAGCAGGAGCCTGTCACCCGCCTGGACGGATTCGAACAACTCGCGAAAATCCACGGGCAGGAGTTGGTGGTCGGTTTCCGGGGGGTTATCCTTGGTGGCATACAGGCAGACCTGCTCTCCCATGGAGAGTTGCAGCGGAGCCTCAAGTTTGCCAACGCGGATCTTTGGTCCTTGCAGGTCCTGCAAAATACCAATGGGCATTCCCAATTTTTTAGAGACTCCGCGTATTTTTTCTACACGCATGGCGTGCTGGTCATGTGTTCCATGGGAAAAGTTCAAACGGGCGACATTCATCCCAGCTTTGACGAGGGATTCCAAGGCCTGTTCCGAGTCGGACGCGGGTCCGATGGTTGCTACGATCTTTGCTCTACGCATGATTACAACTTCCTTCTACATCAATAAGATTTTCAGAGCCGCCCTGCTCTAATTTCGATTTATATCCAGCGCGGTCACAAATTACGCTTCTTCACGCGCGTTAAAACGTCCTGATAATAGGAGGGAAAGGGGAACCTGTCAAGACAGGGGGGCTAACGTGTGCAAGCAAACCATGTCAGGCAATTTGCTCCCTGCGCCGTACCCATTCTGGGCACTTTCCCCGGCGCAGGGTTTCCCTCGCAAAACGCCGCCGAGGATGTATGCCCAGATATGGGTACGGCGGCTTGAGCGACTGCCGCTGACAACCTTTGC
>JAUXWL010000546.1 GCA_030680155.1 Anaerolineales bacterium | reverse complement strand
GTCCGTGTTGAAGTAGCGGGGATGCGTGAAGAGAATTTTGAAATATCCATCGAGAATAGCGCCCTTTTTATTGCAGGCTCGCGTTTCGATTCCCCTGAGCGCCGCGCCTATCAGCAGATGGAGATCCGTTTCGGAAAATTTGCCACCGCGGTCAGCCTGCCCGGCCCCGTGAATGTGGATGAGGCAGCTGCCGAATACCAGGACGGTTTTCTCACAGTCACTCTGCCAAAACAAAAACCAAACCAGACCAAGGTCGAATAATCAATGCCTGCACAGCGATGGCCCTCCGGTATCCATGAATTCTTTCAAATTATTGGCGAGACCGATCATGAAACGATGGAAAAGTTCATGGCATCGGCTTTTTCACGATTCCAAAAAAAGGAAGACGCCTCCTCCGACCCTCAGCCTGATGACAATTTCGAAGGGCATAAATTCCCCGACACACTTCCCATCCTGCCGCTGCGCGGCGTGGTGGTCTACCCCAACACCGCAGTCCCGTTGACAGTGGGACAGCCGCGCTCCGTCAGGTTGGTGGACGATGTTGTCGCGGGAGATAAATTGGTGGGGCTGGTCGCAGCGCTCGACCCCGAGCAGGAAGCCCCCGGACCGAATGAATTGCATAAGGTTGGCACGATTGCCACCGTGCATCGCCTGCTGCGCGCACCGGATGGCACTGTCCGCCTGCTGGTGCAGGGGATGCAGCGCTTCCGTCTGGGTGAATTCGTCGCGGAGGAGCCGTACCTGCGGGCTCACATCCACCTTTCACCAGAGAAGGAAGAAGTGAATATTGAGACCGATGCGTTGGCGCGTAACGCCCGCGATCAGTTTCAGCAGATCACACAGATGATTCCCTCCTTTCCGGAGGAGTTGGCGAGTTCGATCACCTCTCTCGAAGACCCGCTCCAGACCGTGTACACAATCGCCAACTTCCAGCGCATTGACTTAAAGGATGCGCAGGAAATCCTCGAATTGGATTCGGTGTATGAGAAGCTCAAGAAACTGATCGGCTTGCTCGTGCGTGAGGCGGAGGTTTTGCAGATCGGTCAAAAGATCCAGAATGAAGCGCGGGGCGAGATCGAAAAGGTCCAGCGTGAATACTTCCTGCGCGAACAGATGAAAGCCATCCAACGCGAACTCGGCGAACGGGACGAGCAATCGGAGGAAGTGGATGAATTCCGCAAAAAGATCGAAGAGGCGCAAATGCCTGAGGAAGCGGAGAAACAGGCCAAACGTGAGTTGGAGCGTCTTTCACGTCTGCCCACTGCCGCCGCGGAATATGGCGTCATCCGCACCTACCTGGACTGGCTGGTAACCCTGCCGTGGTCGGCATCCACGCAGGACAATTTGGATATCAAGCACGCCCGTGAGACTCTGCACCACGACCATTACGGGCTTGAAGATGTGAAAGACCGTATTTTGGAATTTCTTGCCATCCGCAAACTGCGGCTCGACCGCAAGGATGAAGCGAAGAAGGAGTCCACCGATGCCATTCGCCGTGAACGCGAAGGCGTCATCCTGTGTTTTGTCGGCCCGCCTGGCGTGGGCAAGACCTCGCTGGGACAATCCGTCGCCCGCGCGATGGAGCGGAAATTCCTGCGCGCCTCGCTGGGCGGTGTGCGCGACGAAGCCGAAATTCGCGGACATCGCCGCACGTACATCGGCTCGATGCCGGGACGCATCCTGCAATCCCTGCGTCGAGTCGGCTCGAAGAATCCCGTCTTCATGCTCGATGAAGTGGACAAACTGACCAACGATTTCCACGGCGACCCCGCTTCGGCCTTGCTCGAAGTGCTTGACCCCGAGCAGAACAGCGAATTCCGCGATAACTACCTCGAAGTGGCGTATGACCTTTCGCAGGTGTTCTTCATTGCGACTGCGAATACACTGGAGTACATCCCCGGCCCGCTCCGCGACCGCATGGAGATCATCTACCTTTCGGGATACACCGAAAACGAGAAGATGGCTATCGCGCGCGGATATTTGATCCCGCGTCAGATCCGCGAGAACAGCCTGCGCGAGAATGAAGTCAAATTTACGGATGAAGCCTTGCGGATGATCGTCCGCCAGTATACGCGCGAGGCAGGCGTGCGTAATTTGGAGCGCAAGATCGGCGCAGTTTGCCGCAAGGTGGGCACGAAGATCGCCGAAGGGAAAAAAGGAAAATACAGAATTACTCCGAAGCTCGTTGTGGAGTTTCTCGACCATCCCGTTTTTATGGGTCCGGAAGAACTGAACAAACGCACCTCCATCCCCGGTGTTGTGCCCGGTCTGGCGTGGACATCCTTCGGCGGCGATGTGCTGTTTGTGGAAACCACTGCCATGCCCGGCGGGCGCGGATTCCAGGTGACTGGCTCGGTTGGCAATGTGATGCAGGAATCGGCGCGCGCGTCGTTGTCCTACGTCCGCTCCCGCGCTCCTTCGCTGGGCATTCACAACGATTTTTTTGAAAAGCAAGACATTCACATGCACATCCCATCCGGCGCACAGCCCAAGGACGGGCCTTCCGCCGGGGTGACGATGGCGACTTCTCTCGTATCGCTGATTACCGGGCGCAAGATCAAACCACAGGTCGGTATGACCGGCGAGATTACCCTGCGAGGTCAGGTTCTCCCGATTGGCGGCGTCAAAGAAAAAGTGATTGCCGCGCACCGCAATGGACTGTCCACTGTAATTTTGCCCAAGCAAAACGAGAATGACCTGGACGATGTTCCCGATGAGATTCGCAAGACCATGAAATTCATCTTTGCCGAAACTGTGGATGAAGTGATCAACGCCGCACTCGAAAAACAGAAACCTGTCAAAAAAAGCACGGCAGCAAAGCCAAAAAACAAAAAAGCGAAATCGACAAAGGCTGATAAGGATGTCAAAAACAAAAATACTGCTCGCCGAAGATGATGTGACCATGATCTCACTGCTTGAAACCCTTCTGCAAATGGAAGGGTTTCAGGTAGTAACCCTTCCGGCGGACGGGGACGTAACCGCAGCAGTTCGCAGGGAAAACCCCGATGTGCTCCTGATGGATGTTCACCTTTCAACCCAGAATGGGTTGGATGTGCTTGATCGACTCCGCAGCTCGGATGACACCAGCGGAGTTCGCGTAGTCATGTCCTCCGGGGCAAACGTGAGGGAAGAATGTCTGAACCGCGGCGCAGACGAGTTCCTTCCAAAACCATACATGCCTGATGATCTCATCAGCATTCTTAGAAAGGCGCTCCGCTCTTCATGATGTTCGCGCCTGCGCATGTCCGCGAAATTTCCTTTGATGAAGATTATTCCCGCATTCTGAACCTGTGGCAGGGGATCGAAACTGGGATGAACGTGGGTCGCTCCGATACCCCCGAAGAAATAAAAAAGAAACTGCAAAGAGACCCGGATCTGTTTTTAGTCGCCGAGCACGATGGTGAGATCATCGGCTCGGTCATCGGCGCATTCGACGGACGCCGCGGCATGATTTACCATCTCGCTGTCCATCGTGATTTTCGCGGTCAGGGAGTGGGCGCGGCGCTGCTTACCGAAGTGGAACAGCGCCTGCAAGCCAAAGGCTGCCTAAAATGCCTCCTGCACGTCTTTGCCGATAACAGCGAAGCCATCCAATTTTATCGGGAGCGCGGCTGGCGCGAACAAAAGGAAGACATCGTTTTTTCAAAGGAATTTTTTGTATGACGATTCGATTTGGGATTCTGACTCTCTCCGACCGCTCCGCGCGCGGCGAGCGGGAAGACGCCTCCGGACCCGCCCTCGCTTCATTTGTCCAAGCCGAAAACTGCTCGGTCGCCAGGCAGCACATCCTGCCCGACGATGAATCTGCCATCCGTGCCACCCTGAGCGAGTGGGCAGACAGCGGCGAGTTCGATGTCATCCTCACCACGGGCAGTACAGGCTTCGCCCCGCGTGATGTCGCTCCCGAAGCCACACGCGCCATTATCCAGCGCGAAGCTCCCGGTCTCGCGGAAGCCATGCGCGCCGAAAGCCTCAAGAAGACTTCCCACGCCATGCTTTCCCGCGCCGTGGCCGGCATCCGTGGACGGACACTCATCGTCAACCTGCCTGGGAGCCCAAAAGGTGCGGTTGAAAATTTGCAGACGATCTTCCCAGCCCTGGCGCACGCCGTGCAATTATTGAAAGACGACCCAGCCTCTGAAGCCTCCCACTGATGACTGGATGCTGGGTACTGGATTTGGTATAATCCGCCCGCCTATAAAAAAACCATAACTCAAGGAAAGAAACCAGCATGATTGATGTAAATGAACTTCGCAAAGGGGTCACATTCGAACTCGACGGAAACCTCTACAAAGTATTGGACTACAGCCACAACAAAACAGGACGCGGCAACGCCACCATCCGTGTGAAAGCCCGCAACCTGTTGACAGGCGCAAATATCGAACGTACCTTCAACTCCGGGCTGTCGGTGCAGGATGTCAGCCTCGACTTTGCCAACGTCGCCTACCTTTACAAAGACGGTGACATGTACATTTTTATGGACAACCAGACCTTCGAACAGCCAGCCATCAAAGAAGAGAGCCTTGGTGATAGCGCCAAATTTCTCAAAGAGGGCATGGAAGTGAAACTAACCTTCTACAAAGGCGAAGCAATTGACATGGAAATGCCCACCACTGTTGACCTGAAAGTGGTCGAAGCGGAAATGGCGATCCGCGGCGACACCGCTACCGGCGTCACCAAGAAAGTGACCACCGAAACCGGCATCACCGTGCAGTGCCCCAACTTTGTTAACATCGGCGACACCATCCGCGTGGACACCCGCTCAGGCGATTACGTTACCCGCGTCTAAATAAATATGAAGACACCCGCCGGGCGTGAATGCCCGCATTTTTATGGAGATTATCACCGAGGCAGGAATACGGAAGAATGCCGTCTGCTCAGGCTGCAGGGACTTGAATGGTCGCCTGATTTATGCAGAACCTGCCCGGTGCCTGATATTGCGCGGGCCAACTCCTGCCAGCACATGAAACTGCGCGTGGAAGTGGCGCGCCCATTCTTCGCCCTCTTTCAAAAACGCGTGCAGGTCAATGCCTTCTGCGAAAAGACCAGGCGGGATGTCTCTGAGCCGCAGGTTGGCTGCGGAGAATGTCATATCCTTCCATTTAAATTTGAAGTAAAAGAATAAAACATAGACTCTCCGGGGGAGTCTGAAATTATGCCGCTCACACTCCTGCTTGATCTCGACGATACCCTGCTGAATACCAATTTACAGGCGTTTATCCCCGCCTATTTTCAGGCGCTCTCGAAGGAACTTACGCCGCACATCGCGCCGGAGCAGATGCTCCGCGCCCTGATCTCCGGTATGAACCTGATGAATCAGAGTGAGGATTTCACGCGCACCCTGCGCCAGGTTTTCGACGCTGAGTTTTATCCGCAGTTGAATATTTCCAGGGACGAACTTGATGCTGCCATTGAAAATTTTTACGACAACATCTTCCCAACTTTACAGGGATTGACAACCCAAAAAGACGATGCGAAACCATTTGTCGAATGGGCGTTGTCTCAAGGCTATCGCGTTGCCATTGCCACAGATCCGCTGTTGCCGCGCAAAGCCACATATCACCGCCTGCGCTGGGCAGGCTTTGAACCTGACCAATTTATGCTGGTGTCTTCCTACGAAGATTTTCATTTTTCCAAAACTCATTCCGCCTACTATGCCGAGGCGCTGGGACTCATGGGTTGGCATGAAGGTCCCATTTTGATGGTGGGGAATGACATGGAGCGGGATATTATTCCCGCGAAAAAGCTTGGGCTGGCAACCTATCTTGTGGATTCAGAACCCGCCTCCCCGTCTGGACCTGAAGCGGATGTGCGCGGCACATTGCATGATCTGCGTCTGTGGCTTGAATCCACCAACTTTAATTCCTTGAGTCCGTCCTTTAAATCCGCACAGGCGGCGCTTGGAACAATGTTCGCAACCCCTGCGGTATTAAATGGTTTGACGAACGATTTGCATGAAAGCATCTGGAAGCGTAAACTCTCCGCGACTGAATGGACCCTGACCGAGTTGATCTGTCATCTGCGAGACACGGAACGTGAAATCCACCACATGCAGATCCGCTTATTTGAGGAGAAAGTTGAACCTTTCATCCCGCGCCCGGATACCGGGGTGTGGGCCAGTCAGCGTGATTACCTGCATGAAGACGGCGCATCTGCGCTGGCGGAGTTTAATCAAGCGAGGTGCGAGACAGTTTCCATGCTAAAGAATATGGACTCTGGCGGGTGGCAGCGGAAGGCTCGTCACGCCATTTTTGGGCCGACTACGTTTCTGGAAGTGGTCGGATTTATGGCGGAACATGACCGCATGCACATTCACCAGGCCTGGTCGTTATTGGGAAAGCTGCAAAAATAAGGCGTGTCTTCATCCCTGTATCCGTGTTATATTGCAAAGGACAAGCGCGCTTGTCCTTTGTTTATTGCATGAAATACCACATTTAAGGAGTGATCGGTAGATGAGAAAACGTGTGATTATTACGGGGATGGGATGTGTAAGTCCGCTCGGGCATAACGTAAAAGACACCTGGGAGGCATTGCTGGCTGGCAAGTCTGGCGCGGGTCCCATTACTGCATTTGACGCGGGCGCTCATAAGACAAAGTTTGCAGCAGAAGTGAAGGGCTTTGATGCTTCGGCGATGTTTGGCACGCGCGACGCCCGCAAGATGGATCGCTTTACGCAATTTGCCACCGCCGCCGCTTTGGAAGCGCTGGAACAATCCGGCTTGAAGATCGACGATTCGAACCGTGACCGTGTTGGTATCTTGATCGGCTCAGGGATTGGCGGGATCAATTCCATCCTCGAACAATATGAGGTCATGCGTGAGCGCGGACCGGAACGGATCAGCCCATTCCTGATCCCCATGATGATCTCAGACGGTGCGGCGGGAAATCTCGCCATCCGTGTCGGTGCGCGCGGACCCAACATGTCGCTGGCGACTGCCTGCGCTTCCGGCACGAATGCCCTGGGTGAAGCCGCAGAGATAATCCGTCGTGGCGCGGCAGATGTGATGATCGCTGGCGCATCCGAGTCGGCGATCAACTCGCTTGCCATGGCGGGGATGAATTCCATGACCGCGCTATCCACCCGCAACGAAGACCCGCAAAAAGCCTCGCGTCCTTTCGACAAAGACCGCGAGGGATTTGTGATGGGTGAGGGCGCAGGTATTCTTATCCTTGAATCATTGGAGCATGCCCAGTCTCGCGGCGCGAATATCCTGTGTGAATTCAGCGGCTACGGCACAACGGATGATGCCTATCATATTTCCGCACCCGCTGAAAACGGGGCTGGGGCGGCCAATTCCATGCGTCATGCGTTGGAGGATGCCGGTTTGAGCGTGATGGATGTTCAGTACATTAACGCGCATGGGACATCCACGCAATTAAACGATAAGAGCGAGACGGCCGCCATCAAGACTGTGTTTGGTGAACAGGCTTATAACGTACCTGTTTCCTCCACCAAATCCATGACCGGACATCTGCTCGGAGCCTCCGGCGCCGTGGAGGCGGTCTTTGGTGTGATGGCAATCCTGAATGGCATGTTGCCTCCCACGATCAACTATGAAACCCCCGACCCCATCTGTGACCTGGACTATGTGCCAAACCAGCCGCGCGCCGTCCATGTGGATCATGTTATGTCCAATTCGTTCGGTTTCGGCGGACATAACGCAACGCTGATCCTGAGCCGCTACAAGTAAAGGAGCAATAATGCCTTATGCGCATATAACGGGTTGGGGCATGTACGTCCCCGAACCTGTTCTTACCAATGATGATATTGCAAAGATGGTGGACACCAACGATGAGTGGATTCGCGACCGCACAGGCATCCGTGAGCGGCATATTGCCCGGGAAAACGAATTCCCGTCCACGCTTGCTGTGGAAGCTTCGATCAAAGCCCTGCAAGTTGCGAATCTCGCCCCAAAAGATATTGACTTGATTATCTGTTCTTCTTCCTCCCCTGAGTATATTTTCCCCGCCACTGCATGTATCATCCAGGACCAGCTTGGCGCGAGTAAAGCCGGCGCATTTGACCTGTCTGCCGCCTGCTCGGGATTCATCTATGCCGCCAATATGGCGGCGCAGGCCATCCGCAGCGGCTCGATAAAAAATGCGCTGGTGATCGGCACTGAAACCCTCTCCCGTTTTGTCAACTGGAAGGACCGCAATACCTGCATCCTGTTCGGGGATGGAGCGGGCGCATTCGTCATTCAGGCGAGCGAGAGACCTGGGGGCATCCTCTCTGCCGTTATGCACTCGGATGGTTCGGGCGCAAATTCACTGACCCTGCTCGGCGGTGGGGCGCGGTTCCCCGCCACGGAAGCCAGTATCCACGAAGGTAAGCATTTTATCCAGATGGATGGCAAGGAAGTTTTCCGCTTTGCCACGCGCGTGATGGGACGCGCCACCCTGGAATCCCTTGAACTGGCAGGTTTGACGACCAACGATATTCAATGGATCGTTCCGCATCAGGCAAATTACCGCATCATCGAAACTGCCGCCAAATACCTGAAGATCCCACTGGATAAATTTGTCATCAACGTGGATCGATACGGAAATACATCCACGGCATCCATTCCGATTGCCACCGTGGAAGCGCTCGAAAAGGGACAGATCAAAAGCGGCGACAAGATCGTGTTTGTCGGTTTTGGCGCAGGGCTTACCTGGGGCGCAATGACCGTCGAGTGGACGGGACCCATCCCTGCAAAACGGCATATCTACCCCAAGCGATACCGTCTGTTCGCCCGCTTGCGCTCGATCCTGCTTCGTGCCGTGCGTCTTATCGAAGGCTTCCTCTCACGCAGGGAACTGTAAACATTTTTCGTTGAATTGTGGTACGATAAAAACGAAATTCAATCAAGGAGTGTTACATGTTTGGTTTGCCGCGTGGTACAGAGTGGATCGTCATTCTTCTCATCGTTATCCTGCTCTTTGGTCCCGGTCGCATTGGCAAGATCGCCGGTGAACTTGGGCGCAGCATCAAATCCTTCCGTGAAGGACTGGGTAATAAGGAAGAAGAACCCGAAAAACCCGAGAACGACGAAAATAAGTAATTTGTAAAGAAGGCTCTCTGAAAAGAGAGCCTTCTTTATTATCAATATTTCACGAAAGCGCGTACTTGGCGTTCTCCCTGAACTGTCCGTCCAGAACATGCTAACGCCAGATTTGCACAGACTACCTCGCCTGACAGCCCCCGCTCTACGCCAATAATCCCTCCCAAATCTCCACTTATAATTTTAATTGTTCGGTCAATATCCCGGCATCGGTGGCTGGCTGTTTGCAAACAAACCCCTGGCACACATACGCCGTCGCCTTTTCATGTATGAGCCCTCTATCGTTCAGCAGGGCAGGGGCATTATCTTTTATTGGATAAGGGGACGCGGCAATAATTACGTCCGGCCTGTATTCGGATCGAAGGAGTTGGATCATGCGCTCGAAGTTTTTCTCGCCCGCTTCGCCCAACAGCGCGACCTGCTTCATGTTTCCTGTGGCATTTTCCGCCGCTGACAGCCATCTCGCAAAGCCGAGCGGGTAACGCAGCGCATACCCCGCGATTAACGCCAGCGACTTCTCTGCGAGGTCGCGGTATTTACCTTCCCCGGTGAACTCAGCCATTTTCAACATTGCCTCACATGCCAGCGAATTGCCCGATGGAGTGGCGTTATCCTGAATATCTTTCGGACGGAGCAGAAGTTTCTCGCCATCGCGCGGGGTGTCGAAGAATCCGCCTTCAGGGTCGTTAAATTTTTCGATCATTTCATCCGTAAGTTCCCTGGCGGCGGTGAACCAATCGTTGTTGAAATCGGTTTGATACATTTCCAGAAAACCAAGGATGAGCGCGGCGTAATCTTCGAGGAATACTGCATTGGTCGTCTTTTCATCTCGCCATGAGCGGCGTAATTGACCATTTGGGCGTAATTCAGAAAGCAAGAACTTCGCATTGCGCGCAGCCAAATTTAGATAAGCGCCGGATTGAGGGGTTTTCCCAGCGAGGACTCGCGCCGCTTCTGCAATCGCTGCCAGCATGAGTCCGTTCCATGAAGCCAGGACTTTATCGTCTGTGCCGGGGCGGATTCGCGCAGCCCGTGCAGACAAAAGCCTGGAGTGAGATTCTGTTAATTTAACAGGAACAGTTTCAAGGTCCAGTTGGAAGCGGGCGGCGAGAGTGGCATCGTCCATTGCGCGTTGGAGTACTGTCTTGCCTTCCCAATTCCCTTTGGCGGTGATTCCGTACGCCGCTTCAAAAAGGACTGAGTCATCCTGAAGTACAGCGCGGATTTCATCAAGGGTCCAGACATAGAACTTGCCTTCTTCACCCTCGGAGTCAGCATCGAGCGACGAGTAAAAGCCGCCCTGCTCGTGAGTCAATTCGCGCGCAACGAATTCGATGGTTTCCTCCACGATGCGTTTATAGAACGGCTCTTTGGTGACCTGCCACGCGTGAAGATAAGCGCGGATGAGCAGGGCATTATCGTACAACATTTTTTCAAAGTGAGGCGTTCTCCAAAAATTATCGACACTGTACCGCGAGAATCCGCCACCGACCACATCATACATGCCGCCACGTGCCATGGCTTGCAGGCAGTGGTGAATGAGTTTATTGTATTTGTCGGTTTTTTTTACAGTGGAGTGATGTAATAAAAATTCGAGCGCCATTGCCTGCGGGAATTTTGGCGCATCGCCCCAGCCGCCATAGCCCCAATCGTAGGATTCCTGCATGGCGTTTGCGATTGCGGAGAGATGTTCGGTTGTGAGTGGGTCGCTGCTTTGCGGTTTGACCTGCGCTTGTAGATTGTTGCCGACTTTGTCGGCGGTGGTTTCCACTTCCTGCCTGTCGTTTTTCCAGGCATTTGCAAGCCCGGTCAAAACATCCTTGAAGGCGGGCATGTTGTAGCGGCGCACAGGCGGGAAGTAGGTCCCCGTGTAAAAGGGCTTGAGATCAGGCGTGAGAAACACAGACATGGGCCAGCCGCCCGAGCCTGTCATCGCGATGGTTGCCTGCATGTAGATGGCGTCAATATCCGGGCGTTCTTCACGGTCCACTTTGATGTTGATGAAATGCGCATTCATCAAAGCGGCAGTTTCAGTATCCTCAAAGGATTCATGCTCCATCACGTGGCACCAGTGACAGGCGGCGTAGCCTATGCTTAGAAAGATGGGTTTATTTTCAGCTTTCGCCTTGGCAAGCGCTTCGTCTCCCCATGGAAACCAATTTACCGGATTGTGAGCATGTTGAAGCAGGTAGGGAGAATTTTCGTTAATTAGATGATTGGGCATGGGATACCTTAAGATACGCTATCCTCGACCTGAGTTTGCAGGCAGGGCTGAGCAGGTACAAAGTATAACAAAAGAGACGCAATTATCGCGTCTCTTTTGTTACACGTGTGCATGCAAAGGTTGTCAGCGGAAGTCGCTCAAGCCGCCGTACCCATATCTGGGCATATATACCCATATCTGGGCATACATCCTCGGCGGCGTTTTGCGAGGGAAATCCTGCGCCGGGGAAAGTGCCCAGAATGGGTAAAGTGCCCAGAATGGGTACGGCGCAGGGAGCAAGTCACCTGACATGGTTTGCATGCACACTGTTACACCAGCGCCATTGTTACGACTGGAATCCCGATCCCATGATGTAATTTTCCAGCCCGCGGATCTCGCTTTCCTTGCTTTCCAAAGCAGCGGACATCACGTCGCGCATCGAAACCAGGCCTACCAGCTGGTCGTTATCCACCACCGGCAGGTGGCGGATCTTGTACTGGTCCATCAGCCCCATGCATTGTTCAACAGTTGTGTCTTTTGAAACGGTGATCATTCTGGGAGTCATGACATCCTTGATCTGCGTGTCTTTTGCCGTACGCCCTTCAAGTTCCCCTTTGAAGAGATAATCTCGCTCGGTGAAAATGCCGACGATCTTTCCACTGTCTGTCACCAGCACCGCGCCGATGCGCGCCTCTGCCATTACCTTGATGGCTTCCAACACCGATTGCGCTGCGTCCACGGAAAAATTGGTGGCGACCCCTTTTGCTTCCAGAAGTTTACGAACTATGGTCATGGGATAATCTCCTTATATTCATTTGTTATTAATATTATAACCATGTCACACGCAATGGTGCGGCGACATTTGATTTACACCAACTCCACCTTGACCGCCGTGATCTTGTACGATGGTATCTTCGATACCGGGTCGAGCGAGGCGTGTGTCAATTCGTTCGCAGACGCCTCAGGGAAATGGAAGTTCGCATACACCATGCCCGGCGGCACGCGGTCGGTCACCCAGGCTCTGGCTTCGATGCTCCCGCGCCGCGAAGTTACGCGCACGTGAGTCTTTCCATTGAGTCCGATTCTTTCGGCGTCGTCCGGGTTCACCTCGATCAATGCCTCGCCGTACACCTGCATGATGCCTTCAGAGCGGCGTGTCATCGTGCCGCCGTGCCAGTGGTACAGCACACGCCCGGTGTTCATGATCATCGGGTACTCGTCATCGGGGCGTTCCGCGGGCGGCACATGGTCAATGGGCATAAACTTGCCCTTGCCGCGCGTGAACTGTTTGGTATGCAGGATCGGCGTGCCGGGGCGCTCCGCATTCAGGCAGGGCCATTGCAGACGTTCGCCCGCGTCCAATCTTGCGTGTGTGATCCCGCCATAGGATGGCGTGACCGCATTGATCTCGGACATGATATCGGATGTGGATTTATACTCCCAACCGGCATGTGGCGCATCCTTTTGGACCCGGTCACTGATTCTGTCCATCAGCTTTTTCGCCAACTCGGAGAGAATCCACCAATCGGGTTTCGAATCGCCAGGCGGTTCGATGGCTTGACGTACCATCTGCACGCGGCGTTCCGTATTTGTGAATGTGCCGGTCTTTTCGGCAAACGACGCGCCAGGCAGCAGCACATCCGCATAGACAGCCGTTTCAGATGGGAAGATCTCCTGCAAAACGAGGAAATCCACCGAGGACAGGCATTTACGGATGTGGTTCGTGTCCGGGTCCGACATCACCGGGTCCTCGCCGATGATGTAAAGCGCTTTGATCCTGCCATCCAGAATGCCGGGGATCATCTCGGTCACGGTCAACCCCACTTTATCGGAAAGGGTCAATTCATCCTTCACCCTTCCGCCTTCATCCTTTGTTTTTACCCCCCACGCCTTCGCGAACTTCTCAATAACCTCTGGCGAAGTGACCGGCTGGTACGCGGGATACACATTCGGCAGGGCGCCCATGTCACATGCGCCTTGTACGTTGTTCTGTCCGCGCAGGGGATTCACGCCGCCGCCGGGTTTCCCCATGTTGCCGAGCAGCATCTGGAGGTTGGCGAGGTCCATCACGTTGCGCACGCCGACGATATGCTGGGTGATGCCCATGGCCCATATCACAGCCATTGGGTTGTTGACAGCAAGGATCTCGGCGGCTTCATATAATTTTTCAACGGGGATATTGGTGGTGTTCGAAACCACGTCCGGCGGATAGTTCATGACCGCGGCTTTGAATTCATCGAAATTTTCCGTGCGTTCATCAATGAAGGATTTATCCTCCCAGCCTTTTTCAAGGATGATATACATCAATCCGTTCAGCAGGGCGATGTCCGTGCCGGGGCGGTGGCGGAGATGCAGTGTCGCAAATTCGGTAATGTCAATTTTGCGCGGGTCAGCCACAACAAGTTTTGCGCCGCGCTGTCGCACCGCCTGGCGCAACATTGTGCCGAAGACGGGGTGTTGTTCGGTGGTATTCGAACCGATGATAAAGAAGGCTTGCGCCTGCTTGGCCACATCGTCCATGGAATTGGACATCGCGCCCGAACCGAAGGAGGCAGCCAGACCGGCCACCGTGCTGGAGTGTCAGAGACGGGCGCAGTGGTCAATGTTGTTCGTTCCCATGACCTGCCGCGCCAGCTTGTTTATCAAATAATTTTCTTCGTTCAGGCACTTCGCCGAAGCAAGGAAGCCTGTGGTGTCTGCCCCAAATTCCGAGCGGGTATCCGCGAATTTATCCGCCACAATATCAAGGGCTTTTTCCCATTCCACTTCCACCCAATCCCACGGACCACTGGTCACTGATAACTGATCACTGGTCACTGATAACTGGTCACTGCTCACTGATAACCGATCACTGATCACTGATAACTGATCACTGCTCACTGGTTTCCCCCCGCCTTCCAATAAATATCTTCGCACCTTCGGCCTGACCAACCGATCAGGATGGTGGATGAAGTCGTAGCCGTAGCGTCCCTTTACGCACAATGCCATCCCATTGACGGGCGCCTCCGAATTCGAATGTACTCCGATCACTTTGTTGTCTTTTACAAGCAGGTCGAATTGACAGCCCACGCCGCAATAGGAACAGGTTGTTGTTACTTTCTTTACCTGATGCGCGCGCGCCATGCCGTAACTCATCTTGTTGGATAACGCCCCCGTCGGACAATACGCCACGCATTGACCACACGACTCGCAGCGCGCCTCCAACATCGGGACGCCTGCTCCTGCCACCATGACTTCGTCAAAGCCTCGTTTTGCCACGCCCCACACATCACGGACTTGAATCTCCGCACACGCCGATTCACACCTGCGGCACAGGATGCACTTGTTCATGTCCACGCGGATGAAGGGATTGGGGTCGCTGTCCACTTTGTAACGAGTCCCCTTTGCGCCCCATGCCGGGACTTCGGCTTTGTATTCGTACGCGAGGTCTTGCAGTTCGCATTCACCAGCCACGTCACAAGTCAGGCAGTCCTGCGGGTGATTGGCAAGCATCAGTTCAAGCGTCAACTTGCGGTCTTTCATCACCTTTTCGCTGTCGGTTTCGATTTCCATCCCCTCCCAAACGGGAGTGACACATGCGGCGGGGGATATGCGCCAACCATTGACATCCACTACGCACATGCGGCAGTTGCCCGTCGGGTTCAAATCCTTGTGGTAACACAAGGTCGGGATGCGAACGTTGTGCTCCTTTGCCACCTGCAAAATGGTTTTGCCGTCTTCCGCTTGTATCGCTTTTCCGTTGATTTTAATATTCACTGCCATCGTTGAACCTCATAATTCGTAACCTACGCAACACGAAACACGCATTACGATTCCGCCTTCTCGAACTCTGCGCCGAAATACGCCAGCGCGGACTTCATCGGAATGCCCACGCTCTGACCCAGCCCGCAGAACGAGGAGACCTGCATCAGATCTGCGAGTATTTTCAATTCTTCCACATCTCCCTTTTGACCTTTGCCAGCCGTCATGCGGTCTAAAATTTCAAGCGAGCGCCACGTGCCGACGCGGCAGGGCGTGCATTTTCCGCAGGATTCCACCGCGAAGAAATGCAATAGTTCGCGCAGCATGGCGACAGGGGAAACGTTTTGATCGCAGATCAGGAATGCGCCTGCCCCAAGCGAAACACCCTTTTGCCCCGACGAAAAATCAATCGGCACATCCAACAGGGATTCATCGGTTATCGTCCCCGCCGCGCCGCCGCACAAGGCAAACTTGAATTTTGATCCCTTTAGCATCCCGCCGCCAAATTCCTTGACGATCTGGCGCAGGGTCAAGCCGAAAGGAGCCTCGAACAGACCAGGCTTCTTCACATGCCCCAATACCATATACATTTTTGTTCCGGGCGTTTTGTATCCCGAAAGCGACTTCCACCATTCTGCGCCGTTTTTTAAAATATGTGGAACCGCGCAAAACGACTCGACATTATTCACCGCAGTCGGCTGCCCACGGAAACCATAGGTGGGCGGGTAGGGCGGGCGTAATCTTGGCTCGCCGCGCTTGCCCTCCAGCGACTCGATCAGCGCCGTCTCCTCGCCGCAGATGTATGCTCCCGCACCGCGATGGACGTGAATGTCGAACGAAAACCCGCTCCCTAAAATATTTTCGCCTAAAAGATTTTTCGACTTTGCCCCCTCGATGGCATTCTCCAGCCGACGCGCCTGGTACTCATATTCCCCTCGGATGTAAATCCACGCTTCAGACGCGCCACAGGCGTATCCGGCTATCGTCATGCCTTCCAGCAACTGATGCGGATTTGTATCCATTAGCACGCGGTCTTTGAAGATCAGCGGCTCTGATTCGTCGGCATTGCAAATGATGTAGCGTGGAGTCCGCTTTTCATTCGCCACGAAGCGCCCCTTCCGCCCGACGGGAAAGCCCGCGCCGCCGCGTCCCTGTAGGCCGGAGGCTTCCACTTCGGAGAGAACCGCAATCGGCTCCTGCTGGAGTGCAGACTTTAGTCCGCCGTACACACCGTTCGCCAACGCATCATCAATTGAATCAGGATCAATCTTTCCAATCAGCGCTGTCATCACGCGGACTTCGCCTTTGCGAGCTTTGCTGTAGTCCATCGGCGCGCCGCGCCAGCCCTCGCAGACTTTTCCTGCTTCGTTCGCTTCAATGGGCCCCGCCTGCTCATCATCCACCAAAATCGCAGGCGCACGGTCACATAACCCCAAACATGATGTCCGCTCCACTGATAACTGCCCACTGTCCACTGATAACTGCTCACTGCCTCTCTTCAACCAGCACACGGGTCCATCGCACACACGCAAGACCTTTTTACGCTCTTCAAAAGATAGCATGGAATAAAACGTTGCCATGCCATACAGTTGGTGGGGAGGAAGTTTCAGCGCACGAGCAGCATCGGTCACAGAATCAGTTGTCAGCGCGGAGTGATGCGCTTGAATGTCCTTTAACACTTCCAGCGCTGCTTCACGGCTTCCCTCGTGGTTATTCGCAAATTCCAGTATCTCAGGCGAAATCGGTTTGTGGATGATGTGTTTGTTGGTCATGCTATTACTCCATTTCAATTATTCCTTGTCCTGTCGAAATAGGTAAGTTTCTTTGCTCATGCTTCCCCGCGACATTTGTCCCTTCATTATGTGATAAATTTCACAAGTAATTATGACAAAAAAAGAGCGATTTCAAACCGCTTATGATTACAGCCCAACCCTTTCTCCATTGGAATACACATTGAAGCGATGTTTTCGCGCATAGCCGATCAGCGTGATGCCATAGCGTTGCGCCATCTCGATGGAAAGCGATGATGGGGAGGTGCGCGAGATCAGGATCGGCGCGCTGAGCTGCGCCGCTTTTTGCAGCATCTCGGAACTGATGCGCCCCGTGGTGATCAGGATGCGGTTTTCGGGCCAGATATTTTTCATCAAACACATCCCTGCAATTTTATCCAGCGTATTGTGCCGGCCGATATCGTCCGCCGCGAGGACAACTTTTTCACCGTCACTCAAAGCGGAGGTATGGACTCCGCCCGTGTCGCGATACAGTTCCTGCGACTCGAATAACTTCCCGACCATCTCCATGATCGCCTCAGGCCGGACCTGGAACTTGTTCTCCCCGAAATTGACATTTGGCTTAGCGAGCAGGTCAACAGCCGTCACACCGCCCGTACAGCCCGACGTTCTGCGCCAGTTTGTCGGTTGTTCGGCAGGATGATTCAGCCACACATCCACATTATCGCCATGCTCGCACAAGCGGACATCTGCGATGTCATCCATGCTTTCGATGATGCCTTCGTTGAATAAAAATCCCACCGCCAGTTCTTCCAAATGGATGGGGGTACACATGAACGAGATCCACACTTC